>CADCQR010000024.1 GCA_902803685.1 uncultured Erysipelotrichaceae bacterium | reverse complement strand
TAGATGCTGAAACTGGAGCGCCATTAAAAGATGCGGTTTTAGTTGTCACTGATTCAAAAGGAAAAGAAATTAGATTTACTACAACAGAAGATACATATGTAATTACTGACCTAGAGTATGGTAAATACACATTGCGCGAAGAGTCTGCACCAAAAGGATATGAGAAAAGTGAAGAAGTTGTTAATTTTGAATTAGACAAGAATCATACATCTTATCAAATTTCATATGTAAACTATAAAAAAGTAACTATACCAGATACATCAACAAACAGTCTATTATTTACAATCGTAGGTATTGCTATAATTGGAACAGGTTTAGGTTTTGTATACAAGAATGGTAGAAAAGCAAAATAAAAAAGAAAAAAGAATCTCGCCTAACTTGATTTCTATAATCGGAGCACTAGTAATCATGTTTGGTGGATTCTTTCTTTCATATAATTACATACAAACTATGAAAATTTCAACATTTGATTTAATGTCAAATGCAATATATAAAGAGACAGAAGATGGCGCTGTTATTGAGACAGAACCTGCTTCTAGTGATAGTAATGAAAATGTTGAAATAGAGAAGAAAGAACCTGAACCAGAGGAAAAAAAAGAGTATAAAGAAAGTACTATAACTGAAAAATATAAAGGATACCTATCCATACCGAAAATCAATCTAAAAAAGGGATTTTTCGCGATGGAGTCAGCTCAAAATAATGTAGAGAAAAATATATTTGTAGTAAGCGGATCTTCATATCCTGATGTTGAAAATGGTAACTTAATAATAGCAGGACATTCTGGAACAGGATGGAAGGCATTTTTTAATGACTTACATAAACTGGGAGAGGGTGATGAAGCTATAGTTAGTTATAATGATAAAAATTATGTATATAAGATTACTAAGATATATAAACAAAATAAGACTGGAACTATAGCTATATATAGAAATTATGATAAAACAACATTAACACTCATAACATGTACAAATTATGACTCAAAAACTCAAACTATATATATAGCAGAGCTTGTTGAGGTTAGATAAAAAGAATAAAAAGAAAAAAAGAATAGTAGGGGGGAAGATTTATGGCAACATTATCTTTTGTGGAAAAATTATTACTTTTGATTGAAATGTCAAAATCTTCGGTATTTTTTATCATTTCAATTGTATTATTATTAATGTTTGGAATTATTTTAATTACAACAAATAGAAAAAATGCCAAAAGTAGTAGAAAATTATTTGCACTTATATATTTAGGTATATTGACAACAATAGTTATATTGTATAAAGATTGCCTATCAAATATATTTAAATACTTTATGGAAAATTTGTTTATAGTTATTTATTTTCCTAATCTAGCTATATATGTTGCTGCCATGATTATAACAACAATCATTTTATGGTTTAGTGTATTTAATTTTAAGACACCAAACATAATAAAGGGTATAAATGTTTTTGTATATCTTATTATGAATTATCTATTGATAGTACTTTTATCAATAATAAATAGTCAGGAATTGGATGTGTTTTCACAAACATCTGTTTACAGTAGCCAGAAAGCACAAGCAATCATTGAATTATCAAGTACAGTATTTGTAGTTTGGGTAATATTTCTAATATTATACAAAGGCATATTTACATATTTAACTAGAGATAATATAAGAGAAAAATATACAAAGAAAAACATTTCGAAGAATAGAAACAAAAAATTGCCAGCTAATATTAATGAATTGCCAACTCCATATACAGTAAAGGTTACAAAGACAGCAACCCCTACTATAAAAAGAGACAATGAGGTAGCAATGTATGATAATTTATTAACTATTGACGATTATAAATTGCTTCTAAATATGTTAAGAGAGAAAAAAGAACAAGATAGACAAGAAGCGGTAAAAAAAGAACGGGAAGAAAAACAGTTAAGTAAATATAAAGAACTTCAGGACTTATATGGCGTAAGATAAATAACAAACTTTTCTTTGAATGATTATATAATATAGGATATAATTATATTGAAAGAAGTGTTGTCGAATGGAATTATCAAATTTAAATGATAAACAAAAAGAGGCCGTGTTATACAATGATGGTCCTTTATTAATTATAGCTGGCGCTGGTGCTGGTAAAACCAAAACGCTAACTACCAAAATAGCTTATTTAATAGAAGAAATTGGCGTATCACCTTACAATATACTTGCTATTACATTTACAAATAAAGCGGCGCAAGAAATGAAAGATAGGATAGATTCATTGATAGGTTCAGTTGCTAAAAATATTCAAGTATCTACATTTCATAGCTTTGGCTTAAAGTTGCTTCGTGAGAATTATACTTCACTGGGATATGAAGCGAATTTTGTAATTATGGATAGTGACGATTCTCTATCTATAATTAGAAAAATTATTAAGGATATGAATCTTGATTCTAAGATATATAATCCACGGGCAGTTAAAAGTAAAATCAGCGCATGTAAGAATGAATTGATGGAGCCAAAAGATTATGACAGAATTGCGGCATCAGATTATGAGAAAGTAGTAGTTCAAATTTTTGAAAAATACGAAAAAAAATTAAAAAATAATAATTCTGTTGATTTTGATGACTTACTATTATTACCTATAAAGCTATTTAGAGAAAATAAAGCTATCTTGGAAAGATATCAACAAGTATACAAATATATATTAATTGATGAATACCAAGATACTAACGAGGCTCAATACGTATTAACAAAATTAATTAGTGCTAAGAATAGATTAATAACTTGTGTCGGAGATGATTCTCAAAGTATATATAGCTTTAGAGGTGCTAATTACAAAAATATCTTAAATTTTGAAAAAGATTATAGTGATGCCAAGACTATATTATTAGAAGAAAACTACCGCTCTACAGGTAATATTTTAAATGCAGCTAATCAAGTTATTAAAAATAATAGAATGAAAAAAGACAAAAACTTATGGACAGCTCGCAATGATGGAGAAAAAATAAAGTATTATAGAGCATATAACGAAAGAGATGAAGCTCAATATGTTATCAGGAAAATAAAAGAATTAAGTAATGCCGGTGAATCATATCAAGATATGGCAATCTTATATAGAACTAATGCACAATCACGTGTGTTAGAAGAAGAAATTTTAAAGGAAAACATTCCATATAGGGTAGTAGGTAGTTTTTATTTCTATTCAAGGAAGGAAATAAAAGATTTGATAGCATATCTTAGATTAATTCATAATCCAAAGGATAATGTATCTTTACTTCGGGTAATAAATACACCAAAAAGAGGTATTGGGCTTAAAACCATAGAAAACCTAACAAATGAAGCTGATAATCAAGAAATTAGTCTGTTTGAAGCAATACATAGTGGAAAAGAGTTAGAGTTTAAGCATTTAATTGAGAAGCTTATTTTTTTGAAAGATGAGTTAACTTTAACTGAGCTAATAGAAAAAGTTTTAGATTCCTCAGGATTAAAAGCAGAGCTAGAGAGTGAAAAGACATTAGAATCAGAAATAAGATTGGAAAACTTAGAGGAATTTAAATCAATAAGCAAATCTTTTGAGGAGAAGGATGGTGTCATATCGTTAGAAGAGTTTCTTCTTGAAGTTAGTTTAGTAAGTGACGTTGAAGAATATAAGGATGATACTAATAAAATTAGTTTGATGACAATTCATTCAGTAAAAGGGCTTGAATTTAAACATGTATTTGTAGTTGGTTTAGAAGAAGGAATATTTCCTCACATTAATAGTTTGTTAGACAATAGTGAATTAGAGGAAGAGCGACGTTTAGCATATGTAGCAATTACTAGAGCAAAGGATGATTTACACTTGGTTAATGCTAGACATAGAACACTTTTTGGTAAGGAGCAAATCAATCCAGCTAGTAGATTTATTAGTGAAATAGATTCAAGTCTTATAGAAACTAATAATGAAGGAAATGTAAAGCAAGAAACAAAAGTTTCTGTTGATAAAATGTTCAAAGAAGAAAGCGTTGAATATGCAGTAGGAGATTATGTGTATCATGAATCTTTTGGAGCAGGAAGAGTAACGGAGGTGTCAGGAGACTTAATTTCTGTTGCCTTTAAGCTCCCACATGGAATAAAGAAAATAATGAAAAATCACAAGAAACTATCTAAAATATAATATCTACTCATAACAGATATTTTAAAAACAATAGAACAAAAGGAGAATGTATAATGAATAAAGACATAACATTAGTTATTTTAGCAGCAGGAATGGGAAGCCGATTTGGAGGATTAAAACAAATTGAGCCATTCGGACCGAATGATGAATTTATTATTGATTATTCTGTTTATGATGCTATAAAAGCAGGATTTAATAAAATAGTATTTATAATTAAAGAAGAAAACTTTGAAATATTTAAAAAGACAATAGGAGCTAGAGTTGAGCCTCATATTAAAGTTGAATATTGCTTCCAAAAGAACGATAATTTACCAGCTGGTTGTATACTGCCAGAGGGTAGAGAAAAACCATTAGGTACAGCACATGCCATATTATGTTGTAAAGATAAAGTACATGAGCCATTTATGATTATTAATGCCGATGATTTTTATGGAAGAGATGCTTATATAAAAGGTGCTGAATTCTTAAGAAATTGTGATATTAATGCAAGTAGTTATGGTTTAATTGGTTATCTTGTCAAGAATACTATTACGGAAGCAGGTGCCGTAAAACGTGGTGTATGTAAAATAGAAGGAGATAATTTAGTAAGATTAGATGAATCTTCAGTAGAAAGGTTGTCGAATGGCAAAATTGTTGCTACCCCATTGTGTGGTGGTGATCAATTTGAGGTTGATGAAGATGACACAGTATCGATGAATATGTTGCTTTTTACTCCAACGATATTCAAACATATCGAAGAAAATTTTCCAGTATTTTTTGCAAATAATAAAAATAATTTGGAAAAAGGCGAATATTTGATTCCAATATTACTTTTTGACTTAATTAGAGATGGAAAAGTGACAACAGAGGTTATAAAGACACATGCAACATGGCATGGTGTTACCTATAAGGAAGATGCAATAACGGTAAAAAAAGCTATAAGTAATCATATTGCTAATGGAGAATATCCAAATAACTTATGGAAGTAAATACTTCTTTTTTTTTGCTTTTTATATTTTTGTTCTATATAATAAGAGATAGTGATATGTAATTAAAGATTAGAGGGTGAAAAAAATGCTAGAGAGAATGAACGAATTAATAGATATAATCAATCAAGCAGATTATGATTATCATACTTTAGATAATCCAACTATTACGGATCAAGAATATGATATGTATTTGAAAGAGCTTTTTGAAATAGAAGAAGAGCATCCAGAGTGGATACGTGAGGACTCTCCAACTAGACATGCCGGAGGACAAGTAATTGAAGAATTTGCTAAAGTACAACATAAAATCCCGATGATGTCTTTAAGTGATGTTTTTTCAGAAGAAGAACTTATTGAATTTGATGAAAAAATAAAAAAAGAGGGAATTATTCCACAATATATGTGTGAATTAAAAATAGATGGACTTTCAGTCTCTCTCTTATATGAAAAAGGTAAATTTGTGAGGGCAGCGACAAGAGGAAATGGAACAACAGGTGAAGATATCACCCACAATGTCAAGACAATCAAAACAGTTCCATTTAACTTAAAAGAAAATGTTGATATTGAAGTACGTGGCGAGATATATATGAGTAAAGCTACACTCAATGAAATTAATAAAGAGCGGGAAAAGCGAGGAGAATCTTTACTACAAAATTGTAGGAATGCCGCTGCCGGATCAGTAAGACAATTAGATTCTAAAGTTGCTGCAGAGAGAAAATTGGATACATTTATTTACCATTTACCAAATCCATTGGATTACGGTCTAGAAACACACGAAGAAGCTATTGAATACATGAAATCTCTAGGATTTAAAACCAATCCAAATAATAGATTGGTTAATAATATAAATGAAGTATTAGAATTCATTGCAGAAAAGGGAATGATAAGAGAAAACTTAGGATATGACATTGACGGCGTTGTTGTTAAGGTGAATAATATTCGTCAACAACAACAATTAGGGTATACTGCTAAATTTCCGAAATGGGCTACTGCATATAAGTTCCCCGCCACAGAAGTTCTAACAAAATTAAAAGATATTATATTTACAGTAGGGCGTACAGGACAAATCACTCCTAATGCAGTACTAGATCCTGTTGTGGTTGCCGGTTCGACTATTTCTAGAGCAACATTACATAATGAAGAATACGTCAAAGAGAAAGATTTGAAAATTGGCGATATTATATCAATTAGGAAAGCAGGAGATGTTATACCAGAAGTAGTTAGTGTCAAGACAGAAAGAAGAACTGGGGCTGAAAAAGAGTTTGTCATGATTTGCAATTGCCCTATGTGTGATACACCACTAATAAAGAAAGAGGGACAGGTAGACTATTTTTGTCCAAATGAAAAATGTCCGGCCAGAAAAGTAGAAAGTCTTATTCATTTCGTTTCTAGAGAGGCTATGAGTATAGATGGCCTTGGTGATAGAATAATAGAAGATTTCTATAATTTCGGTTATATTAAAAATATCCATGACATATATTTGTTAAAAAATCACGAAAAAGAATTAAAACGTCTAGAGGGATTTGGAGAAAAGTCTATTACAAACTTAATAGATGCAATTGAAAATTCAAAGCATAATTCGCTAGAAAGATTACTATTTGGTTTTGGTATACCACATGTTGGTAATAAGACTGCAAAATTATTAGCTAGTAAATTTGATAACTTGGATAATATTATAAAAGCAAATATAACTGAATTAACTGCAATCCCAGATATCGGAGAAATCATAGCTAAAAGCGTAGTTAACTTTTTCTCAAAAGAAGAAAATTTAAAAATAATTGATGATTTGCGCTTAGAAAATGTCAATATGAATTATCTAGGTAAAAAGAGTGCCGAAGATGATAATTTTAGTGGTAAGAGCTTTGTTCTAACAGGAGCATTAAAGTTATTTACAAGGGAAGAAGCAGAGGAAAAAATTGAAAATCTTGGCGGAAAAACAGTTAACTCTGTTTCAAAGAAAACATCTGTAGTTATAGTTGGCGAAAATCCAGGAAGTAAATATAATAAAGCGTTAGAATTAGGAATTGAAATATGGACAGAAGAAGAATTTAATGAAAAGATTTCATAAATTCTTCTTTTATTTATATATTCGTGTTATAATATGCAACGAGAGAGGCAGTAGATGTGTCTATGGCAAAATTTTTTAAAGAAAAAAATATAAAAAGACAAAGTGACAATTATTTTACACCGCAAATTATAAAAACTTTACCAGAAGGTTATTCGATAGAAAAATTTCAAAATTCAAGAGACAGATATAATTTTTATAACAAAATAATTAACAATATATCTATTATCATTTTCGTTATCTTAATTATTATTTCTGCGGATACAATATTAGTGCAGCGATACAATAAAAAGCCTATTTTTGCTATTAAGACAGCAATATATGATGATGGCGGTACAGAAATATATTTTGGTTTAGGATATAAAGTTATTGCCTATAATCAGACTATTGGAAGACGTGATAAGGAAATAGGACCGTGGTCATTGAAGTATAACGATACACCATTGAATATAGAAGATTTTGATTTAGCAATAGAGTTTGAAAACAATTATAAGTTAACTTCAAAAAAATATCATAAAAAGTATGTAAAAATAAAAACTACTCAAAGAGAAATCAACAATGAATATGCATTTCAATATTATGATGATGGTGGAAAATATACACTAAATTTGAAATGTAATAGAGTGAATAAAAAAGATAATATAGAAAATGGAGTCTATCTTATTGGAACGATAGATGTATTCAAAATAGGAACAGAAGAGTCACCCAATGAAGTATATTTAAACAACTGCTTTATTGAATCGAGTAACTAAATATAGTCACTCTTTTTTATTTTTCTGTTGAATTTACAACCATATTTATAAGTGCTATAATAGTAACGTTATGGAGGAGGCATACTTAATGGAAGAAAAATTAACACGCGAAGAAGTATTGCATGTTGCACAATTAGCAAAAATTAAACTTACGGATAAAGAAATAGAAAAATATAGAGTACAGCTTAAACAGCTGCTTAATGAGATAGAAAAGATAAATGACGTGCAGAGCTTTGATGAAGAAATATTAATAGCTCCATGGGAGTCAGATACAACATTACGTAAAGATATTGAGGGCACTATGCTTAACCCAAAAGAAGTTATAGGAAATGCTCCAAGACACTCTGGAAATTATATATCAGTACCAGTAGTTATAGGCGAAAGTGAGGGCGCATAAAATGGGATATCTTGACAAAAGTATTGAAGAAATAAACAAATTGCTAAAAGATAAAACAGTTAAACCCATTGACTTAGTTAATGAGGCTTTTGAACGTATAGAAAATCATAGTGAATTAAATGCCTATATAACATTAAACAAAGAAGCTGCTATAAAAAGAGCTAAAGAATTAGAAGAAAAAGAAGTTGATAATATTCTATTTGGTTTGCCAATAGCTATCAAAGATAATATGATAACTAAAGGTTTAAGAACAACATGTGGATCTAAAATACTTGAAAATTTTGTTCCTATATACAACGCAACCATAGTAGAAAAAATAGAAGCTAAAAATATGATAATTGTCGGAAAAACAAACATGGATGAATTTGCTATGGGTTCATCTTCAAGAACCAGTTATTTTGGAGCCCCAAGGAATCCTTGGAATAAAGATAAAATATCCGGTGGCTCTTCAGGTGGGTCAGCAACGACTATCGCTGCTAGAGATGTATTATTTGCCCTAGGCTCCGATACAGGAGGTTCTATTAGACAACCAGCAGCTTATACTGGAATTGTTGGTATGAAACCAACATATGGAAGAGTATCAAGATACGGATTAGTTGCTTTTGCTTCTAGTTTAGATCAGATTGGTCCAATGACAAGAAATGTATATGAAAACGCCTTGCTTCTAAATGTCATTGCGGGTAGAGATGAAAAAGATTTGACATCTGCTCATGTAGATGTAGAAGATTTTACAAGGTTAATAGGTGAAAATATCTCTGGAATGAAGATTGCAATACCGAATTATTTTATCAGTGACATCGTTTCAGATGAAATAAAAGAAGCTTTAGATAAGATTGTAAAATTGCTAGAAAAAAGTGGAGCTACAGTTGATTATATAGATATTAAATATTTAGAGAATGCCATGACACTTTATCAAATCATAGCTATGGGAGAAGCCAGTTCAAATTTAGCTAGATTTGATGGAATTAGATATGGTTATTCAGAAGAAAATCCAGCTAGCATTGATGATCTGTACTATGAAACAAGAGGAAA
The DNA here is from genome assembly GCA_902803685.1 of uncultured Erysipelotrichaceae bacterium. Next base: position 43,652 of record CADCQR010000024.1, on the reverse strand, counting down.
AGGCTTTGGCGATGAAGTAAAGCGTAGAATTATGGTCGGGGCATATTTGTTAAGCGGAAATAATGCGAAAGTTTATTACGATAAAGCATTATCTATAAGAGATGATATGCAAAAGGAATTTAAGAAAGCCTTCTCATCTTATGATTTAATAATCGGACCAACCACTACAACTACGGCTTATGACTTAACAGACCCTATGGATGATGCCCTAAAAAGCTTTATGGATGATGTACTTGTAATACCTGTTAATATGGCTGGCTTACCAGGCTTGAATCTACCAATAGGTTTTGACAAAAACCATATGCCTATAGGAATGCAGATTATAGGTAACTCTTTTGAAGAATCCAAGATATATAAATTAGCAAGTTTTATTGAGAAAAAATTAGACTTAGCCCTAAATCCAAATGGAGGTGAAAAGTAATGTCATCTTATATTCCAACAATCGGTATTGAAGTGCATGTTGAATTAAAAACAAAAACAAAAATATTTTCTGATTCCACTAATGGATATGGTCAAATGGCTAACTCATTAACTAATGTTATTGATTTAGGATATCCAGGTACTTTACCAACACTAAATGAAGAAGTTTTAAACTTAGCAATCAAAGCTGCCACTGTATTAAATTGCAAAATAAGAAGAAAAATGCACTTTGATCGAAAAAACTATTTTTATCCAGACAACTCTAAAAATTATCAAATAACCCAGGCAAGAACGCCTATTGGTTATGATGGATATGTTGAAATTGACGATAATGGAGAAAAAAAGAAAATCTGCATTGAAGAAATGCATATCGAGGAAGATACTTGTAAAAGCACCCATAGATCAGATAAAACTCTACTTGATTTCAACAGAGCAGGAGTACCTCTAATTGAAATAGTAACAAAACCATGCATAAAAACAAGCACAGAAGCAAAATTATATTTAGAGAAACTAAAAGAATTGCTATTTTATAGTGATGTATCTGATTGCAAAATGGAAGAGGGTTCCATGAGAGCCGACGCTAACGTATCAATTAGAAAAGCTGAGAGTGATCCTTTTGGTACCAAAGTAGAAATTAAAAATATTGGTTCGATTTCAAATGTTAAAATTGGTATTGATAAGGAAATTGAGCGTCAATCAAAAATGCTTGACACCGGAGAAATATTTAAAGCCCAGACTAGAAGGTATGATGATAAGCTACAAGATACAGTACTTATGCGAGTAAAAGAGACCGGCAATGACTATAGATATTTTCCAGAGCCAGACATCCCTTTTGTATATATAACAGATGAGATGATTGAAAGAGTAGTCAAAACAATCCCAATGCTTCCAGAAGAGCGAAAAACGATATACATTGAAAAAGGAATTTTGGAGACTAATGCTATAAAACTAATTCAAAACAGGACACTTTCTGATTATTTAAATGGTATTTTAGATAAAGATATTAACTTTAAAGTAGCATCAAATTTACTACTAGGGGATATATCTGCTTACTTGAATAAGAGCGAAAAGAATATTAATGAAACATCACTAACACAAGAAAGATTTATTGAATTAGTAGATATGGTATCTGATGGAACACTTTCATCAAAAAATTTAAAAGATGTATTGGAGAATGTAATGACTTCAACAGATTCAATAAAAAGTATTTTAGATAATAGTGGAGTACAAAATATAACAGATAATTCAATTATTAATGATATAGTAAATAAAGTCATACTAGTTAACAAGGCATCTGTTGATGATTATAAGGCAGGACATGATAGAGCTGTTAAATATTTAATGGGACAGATTATGAAAGAAACAAAAGGCTCTGTTAATCCAAAGATAGCCATGGATATTTTACTTGAGGAATTAAATAAATAATGTAAGTTGAAATTATACACTGTGATAGTGTATAATTAACTATAATAGGATGTGATATTTAATGAGTAAATTTTTTAAAACAATCAAAAAACATAAGCTTTTATTTTTATTCCTAATTTTTTTAATAGTATTAATTGTATTTGCTTTTAAAGTTATAACAATTTTTACAGATACTGATGAGACCGCAATTTATGGTGAAAGATTAAAAGGACAAGAAAAGGTAGAGATTAATACAACAGAGTGTTATGAAAAGATTACTCATACTCTTGGTGAAAATGCTAAAACAGTTAGTATAAGAGTACAAGGAAGAATTGTAAATGTAATAATATCACTGAATGATAATGTAAATAGAACAACAGCTAAGGAATTAGCAGAAAAAATTATAGTTGAAATTCCTGATAATCAAAAAAGTTATTATGATTTTCAAATATATATAACCAAGGATGGAGACACAGAAGATAAAGTCCAGTTTCCAATTATGGGCTATAAACATCATACAAAAGACACCATTACATGGACTAAAGATAGATAGGGGATATTATGAAAAAGAGATTTATAATTATAATGCCGATTATTATTGCTGCTGTAGCCTTTGTTTTTGTATATCGCTTTTATAATAAAGAAGATTCTACTACTACTTTAACAGTAAATGAAAAGAAGTGGGTAGAAGAAAATAAGGAGAAAACATACGATTTTGCAGTAGTAAATGATTATCCACTATACGGTGAGAATGGTAGTGGAGTTATCTTTAACTTCATAGATGATTTCGAGGAGAATATAGGCATTGAATTTAATAAAATATCATTTTTGAAAGATGCTAATCCAGAAAATCAAGGGTATAAAATTAGGATTTTAGACAATGAAACAAACTTATCAGACAAGGATTTACTTATATTTGAAGATAATTACATTATTGTTGGAAAAGAGTATAAAAGAATAAACCATATAAAAGATATGAAAAATATCTCCTTCGGTGTATTTAAAGAAGATGCTGAAGAAATAAGTTATTATTTAAAAGGTGGAACATCACTATCATATAAAACATATGATTCTATTCAAGCACTATATAGTGCACTAGACAAAAATGAAGTTGATATGATCGTAGTGCCTAACATCATGTATTTAGATTATATAATAAAAAATGATTCATATTCTATTAATTACTACTTAACAGAAATGAAAAAGCAAGTTGTCCTAACACTTAGTGATAAAGATAAGGAACTAAATAAAATAGTAACTAAATATTATAATAAGTGGAAACAAACCAAATACATATCAGAATACAATGAAGAATATTTAAATTATTATACGGAAAAAAATGAAATTAGCGCCAAAGAAAAGAGCACCTTAGTCTCTAAAAACTATGTATATGGGTACGTTAAAAATATGCCATACGAAGTAGAAGTTAATGGTAAAGTCGCTGGTATAGCTGGTGAATATATCGACAGAATTTCTAGACTAGGAAATATAAACTTCAAGTTTAAAGAATATTCATCTGTGGATGAATTAAAAAAAGCTGTTGACAAAGGTAAGGTAGATGTCTATTTCGATTATTACAACTATGGAGGAGATAAATATTTTGAGACACTATCAACTTTTATTGAAGATTATGTAGTATTAGCTAAGAAAAATAATCATATTGTTGTAAACTCATTTGAAAGTTTAAAAGATACTGAAATTGCCATGATTGGAAATAATTCCATGTACAATTACTTTTCTAACAATTCAAGAGCTAAAATTAAGGTATATAATACGGTTGATGAATTAATAGATAAAGCTAATAAACGCTTAATTGTTGTAGATTACGAAGTTTATTCATGTTACCAAAATAATAAATTTAAAGATTATCAGTTAATTTACAAAGATACCATGATGAATGATTACAAATTTATGGTAAAAAATAATAATGAAGCTTTCTATAAACTATTCAACTACATCATTAACACTAATTCATATTACAATTACAGAAATAGTGGCTTAGAAAACCTTAATGCAAGTATATTAAAGGATTCTACATTAGAACAAGCATATATCACAGTTTTAATAATAATCTTTGTACCACTAATTAGTATTGGAATTATTAGTCTATTCATAAAAAAGAAAAAGCAAGTTAAAAAAATTAAAATAACAGATAAACAAAAATATACAGATATGTTAACGTCACTAAAAAATAGGAATTATTTAAATGCTAAAACAGCTGAGTGGGAAGAATCAAAAGTATTTCCACAAGCAATTGTCATTGTGGATTTGAATAGCATAAAGTATGTAAATGATAATTACGGTCATGAAGAAGGAGATCAGTTAATAATTAAAGCTGCCGGAGTATTAGTAAATACTCAGTTGGAAAACAGTGAAATAATCAGAACCGATGGTAATGAATTCTTAATTTATTTAGTTGGTTATAGTGAAAAACAAATAAGCACATATACCAAAAAATTATCAAAAGAAATGAAGTCACTTCCACATGAATTTGGAGCAGCAATTGGATATAGCATGATAACAGATGAAATCAAGACATTAGATGATGCAATAAATGAAGCAACACTTGAGATGATAACAAACAAAGAAGAATATAAATAAAGGTGATTGAATGGAACAGGCAAGGGAATATATTGAGAAGATTATAGGTATAATAAAAAAGCCAGAGCTAAGAATTCTTCCAGGACAACTTGCCTTTTTTCTTGTAATGAGCCTAATTCCATTGGCTGCATTATTAGGAGTAATTGCATCTTCGCTTTCAATACCTATAAGTCAGATAGAAGATATCATGGATGGTGCTATTCCACGCGGTGCAATTAATTTCTTTGTTGAAGTAATAAATGTTCAGCAACTTAATTTTAATATGGCAGTATTTTTTATTTCAGCATTTGTTCTTGCATCTAATGGGGCCCACTCAATGATAATAACCTCTAATGAAATATATAGGATTAAGTCTAGAAATTTTATAAATAGAAGAATAAAAGCGATTATGATGACATTTGTAATGATGGTACTATTTTTTATATTGTTTCTAATTCCTATATCTGGAGATTATATTATCAATATGATAAAGAATAATCTTAATGATGAAGCAGTAATAAATTTCATATACATATTCTATCAGATAATAAAGTACCCACTTCTTATAGTAATATTGTATCTTAATATAAAATTGCTATACGTAATGGCCCCAGATGAAAAGGTTTTATCAATAACTACTACAAAAGGCGCTATTTTTACAACAATAGGTTGGGTTTTAGCTTCAGAAATATATTCGCTTTATATAGGTGCTTTCTCTAACTATGATAAATTCTATGGAAGCATATCCAATATTCTGATATTACTATTATGGATTTATATTCTATCGTATATATTTGTTCTAGGTATGATAATTAATGCTGGATCGATGAAAACTCATACTTAAGAAAAGTAGTTAAAAGCTGCTTTTTAAGTATTTGAGGAAATATTGAAAATGAACATCAATAGTGCTATACTTTATGGAAGTGAGGTAGAAAGATGAAAAGAATAAAAACAACGGTTGCTAAGTTTGTCGAAAAAACTACTATTTTCTTAAAAAGAGCTCATAAAGAAAAATTAGTTAGCCAATATATAAGGGATAATAAGCTATTTGTTACATTTGTTATAACTGTTTTACTAAATTCTACAATACTAAGATTTTTTTGCATGCATACACTTGAAAATTACTTATCGTTTAAACCAATATTAGCAGATTTAACAGTAGCGGTTATCATAGGTTCATTTGGATATCTTATTAAGCCTAAAAATAGATTTGCGTACTACCTTGGGTTTGATATCTTCCTATCAGCAATATGCATGATAAATTCAATATATTACACTTTTTATACATCTTTTGCATCAGTATCTATGTTATCGTTAACATATTATATTGGAGAAGTTGGTGATGCTGTTGTAGAGAATGTTATTCAGCTTAAAGATTTACTGTATATTATTGGACCGTTAATACTGGTGTTTGTATACTTTAAATTTGAAAAAAAGCAGCTAGATAAACTTGTGGAAGTAAAATCAGAACGAAAAAAGAAAATGACCTCAACGCTTGCTACAGGAATAGTCATGCTATTCTTATTTTGCATAACGCTTACCTCTTTAGATGTTACTAGATTTATTAAACAATGGAATAAAGAGTACATAGTTATGCGGTTTGGAATATATATATATCAAATTAATGATGTAATAACATCTATCCAGCCGAAAGTTAATTCAATGTTTGGCTATGATAAAGCGAAGAAATCATTTGATGAGTATTTTGAAAATAAACCTGATGTTGCTAAAACTAATGAATATACTAATATTTTTGCGGGGAAGAATGTTATTGTCATACACGGAGAAAGTATGATGACCAATGTTATAGATTTGAAATTTAATGACCTTGAAGTTACTCCAAATCTTAACCGATTAGTTCACAGCGGAATGTATTTTTCTAATTTTTATTCACAGGTATCAGTGGGAACGAGTTCAGACTCAGAATTGACATACAATACATCTCTAATGCCGACAAAAAGCGGTACAGCATTTGTATCATATTCAGACCGATTTTATATTTCAACGCCAAAATTGCTAAATGAAAAAGGGTATTATACATTTAGTATGCACGCTAATAACGCAGCATTTTGGAACAGGAGAGTAATGCATGCTTCATTAGGATATAATAAATTTTACGCTAAAGCAGACTATACTGTAGAACCAGAAAATATAATTGGACTAGGACTATCTGATAAGGAATTTTTTAAACAATCAATAACAAAATTGACAAAAATAAATGCTGAACATGAGAGCTGGTATGGTTTATTAATAATGTTAAGTAATCATACACCTTTTTCAGACACAGAAAAATATGGGCAATTTGATGTTGATATTAAAGAGACAAAAACCCTAGAAGATGGAACTACAGAAGAAGTAATATATCCATATATGGAAGGTACAAAATTAGGTAACTACTTTAAATCTGTTCATTATGCAGATGCTGCCTTAGGTGAATTTATGCAAGCACTAGAAGAAAATAACTTATTAGATAATACAGTCTTTATACTTTATGGTGATCACGATGCCAGATTGCCAAAATCAGATTATAATAGATTGTATAATTACGATAAATATAATGATTCGATTTTAAGCGTTGATGATCCCAACTATATTCCATACGATTCATATCAATATGAGTTAGGAAGAAAGGTTCCGTTTGTAATTTGGACTAAGGATATGAATGGAACTAAATTAAATATGGAGATTACCGATGTAATGGGCATGATTGATGTACAACCAACATTGGGTAACATGCTAGGCTTTTATAACAAATATAGTATGGGACATGATATATTTAATAATCGCGGAAATAATCTAGTTGTATTTCCTAATGGAAACTGGGTAAGTGATAAAGTTTACTATAACAGTCAAAAAGGAGAATATCTATCTTTAACTCAAGAGGCGATAAGTGAAGAATATATAAAAAGCAACACAGAATATGCAAATAATCTCTTAGATACATCAAATAATATAATTGTATTTGATCTACTAAATAAAGAAAAGTATATTGATAAATAAAGGTGAAATTATGAAATTAAAAAAGACAACAAAAAAAATATTATTGGTATTATTTATTGCTTTGATAATTATCATAGGAATTTTAGTAAAAAAGAGTTTTTTCACTGAAAAAAAGATAAAAGAAGTGAAAGTAATTAGTACTATTAATGATTATGGATATTCGCTAAGAGATAATAAAAATCAGACATATAAAGAAAAGTTTGACAAATTAAAAGAGATACTAGCTAAAAAGCCAATTGATTATAATGAATATGCGACACAGATTACAGATATGTTCATTTATGATTTCTATTCGTTAGACGATAAGGTGGCCAAAAATGATATAGGTGGAGTTGATTTTGTTCATCCTAAAGCACTAGCTAACTTTTTGGAGAATGCTGAATCAACATATTATAAATATATTGAAAGTAATATTTATGGACATAGAAATCAGAGCCTCCCTATGGTAAAAGAAGTAACTGTTGGAAATGTTGAACAAGCAGAATATAAGATTGAAGATACTAGTTACGAAGAAGCATATAAAGTATCAGCGACTTGGTCGTATACAACAGATAATTTTTCTGACTATCAAACATCGGCAGATATAACAATTGTAAAAGAGGATAATAAATTATATATTGTGGAATTACAAAAATAAAGAGCCTACACCTATAGCGTGTAAGCTCTTTTTAATTCTATTATTCATCAGGTTCTGTTTTATCACCTTTATCACCTGAATTTTCTTCAGGTTTATTATTTTCTTTGTCATCACTTGAAGGTGTATCTTTATTGTCTTCTTTGTTATCGTTTGTATTATTGTTGCTATCATCATTATTATCTTTATCATTTTTATCGTCATTGTCATCTTTTTTGGTTTTATCATCATCTTTATCATCAGTTTTTGAATCTTTTTTATCGTCTTTCTTCTTATCTTCAGTTTGTGACAGAGTAAAGGATACTGTTGTTATTTTATCAATTCTAGTTTTGGCTGGGTAGCTTTGATTTACGACATAACCTCCGCTACCAACAAAAGAACATTTAATTCCTAATCTGGCACATGTAGCAGCTGCTTGTTCTTGACTGTCACCAGTAAAATCAGGAAGTAGGGAATACGCACCAGTTGATCTATATGGTCCATAGCCAATAACTGGCTTTTCATACGGATTATTAATTGAAAAAGTAAATTCAGTTATGTTTTTATGATTTGCTAGTTCTAAGTTTTCCTTCATAGCCTGTATTATATCTTTACGGCTGTTGTTATTAGGAACATATTCGTACAATACCATTCTAGCTCTTTCATCATATATCATCTGGCTGGTACCTTGCAAGTATAAACGCTCTATATTTATAATGTCAGCTTCATCAGAACTCATGCTTTTCTTCATGATATCTTTAGCAATATTATAAAAAGATAATATTTGCTTTGTAGTAAAGTTTGTATCAACACTATTCGAAACAGTATTTAAAATGTTCATAAATGTTGGAGCATCTTTTATTTCTTTAACTTTATTCATAAGCGCCATAACAATCACTTGTTGATGATAATTTCTACCAAAGTCTCCATTTACTAATTGCTTTCTATTTCTTGCGTATACTAATGCTTGCTCTCCATTTAATGTTTGTAGTCCAGGATGGATACAAACAACTTCTTCACGATTAGAGTTGTCCGTACACAAATCTTGTTCAACATCAACTTCAACGCCACCCACAGAATCAACCAATTTAACTAGACCTTTAAAATTAATCTTTGCATAATAATCAATCTTAACATTGAAGTAACTTTCTATCGTATTAACCATACAGTCATTTCCGTAGGCCGCTGCATGGGTAATTTTATTCTCAGCCTTATTAGCCCAACAAGCGATAGGTACGTAACTATCTCTTGGTATTGATAACATAGTAGCATTTAATGTCTTAGGATTAAATGTAATTAGTATTAAAGTATCGCCGTTTGCGATAGCATTTTTTTCTAACACTTCATCAGTTGAGTCAATTCCCATTAGTAATATTGTGAATGGCTCGGTTATCTCTTTGCCGCTAGATGCCGTTTCTATTGATGATGTGCTAGCTTTCGTAAGTTTTTCACTTTTAGTAGCAATTATCCTTGTATCAGTCTCGATGTTTTCATAGCCAGTAATAGAAGAAAATAGATTAACGTAACTGCCAGATACAAAACAAGCATCTATATCATTGGCATATAAATCTACAATCATTGAAGTATAGTCACCATACTCCACTAACTCATTACCATCCTCCAACTTCTCATCTTTAACAATTTTCATCGGAATTTTATAACCTTCTATCGATTTGGTATCACTCAAAATTCCAATTCTTAAATCTTTCATGTCACTAGCTTTTTGAACATTACTTGAAGCAGGTACTATTAAATTGGCAGTATAGGTAACATATACTTTATTTAATGAACTAACTTCACCATAAATATAATTAATTAGTAATCCAATAACTATACATATGAGTGAATAAAAAACCATAAAAAGCAAAAATATAATATGCTTTTTCTTTTTCTTTGGATGCAAAAAACTTCTAATTTTAAATAATAATATTAAATCTATGAAAGCCATAACACCCATCGCAATGTATCTAGCAGTATTTTCAATTGACTTTAATAATGAAATCTCATAGATAGCAAAAATACTAGCCAAAACGCTAATCAAAAACATTATGCAATAAAATAATCTAAATCTTGGTACTATTTTCTTACTCTTATCAGACATATTTAGCCTCCTAAACAGAAATATCTATCATAAATTATAACTAAATAATACTTATTTATCAAGAAGCGAAAAAGTCAATAAAAGACTATCGCATATTTTATGTAAACTTATGTAAAAGCAATATATGTTAATCCACATACAAAGACTTTATTCCAAAAAAATGTTAAAATTATAATAGAAGAGTAACTAGAATATAAAAGGATTGGTGGTGATGAGATGAAAAAAAGATTTATAGTTTTATTATTTATTTGCTTTATTTTATTACCCAAAAAAATAATGGCATACTCTGTAACGGAATATGAAAATAGAAATTTATGTGGAACATATGAACTTTCACATTTTAAACAAGATGGAACTATAGAAATTTTATCATGCCATCAAACCTTTATTGAAGCAAAGAACAAAATGAAAGAAGCAGCTGATGATGATCTTGCTATAATGACAAGGGTAAAAGATAAAGTAAAAATAGTAGATGCTAACGTTGCTTTACTTGATTTAAGTGTTAACCCAGAAACTTTAACATATTTCTATAACAATAGTGAATTAAATGGAAGCTCTTATACTTACATGGATACCGGTTCTTTGTATGGCGGTGTAGACGGAGCGCTTCTTGAAACTAACTTAAACAGCAAAGGAAATTGGACTGCAAAAGTAAGATTAGCAAATTATACAGGTTGGATTACAGAAAGAGCCTACGAAATAGTACCAATTACTTGGGTAAAATCAAAAAGTTATTATACAGTTACTGATGATTATATTAGACATAACTATGTTGCAAAAATCCAAAATGACTATTATGGTAACGCAGGGAGTACTATTGGTCCAAAGCCAGATATGCTAGAGCCAGGAATCTATTATAGTTATGATGGACACTATTTTTACAAAGATATAATAAAATTAATTAAAGATTATAAAAATGGTAACTACAACAATGCCTATAACAAAAATGATAAATACTATAATTATTATATGTATCTTTCAAATCATACCAAAACAACATATTCTAGTATAAATATAGACGAATATATACGAAATAACCTTGGTATTACCATGGACGCCTTTGGTAATGGAAGTATAAATGGTTCTTCTAGATTATATGGTTCTGGAACATATTTTTACTATGCTCAACAAAAATACGGTGTAAATGCCTTACTATCCTTATCCCTTAGTAGAAATGAAACAGGAAATGGAAGAAGTAATTTGGCGATAAATAAGAATAATGGATTTGGTCTGAATGCAGTAGATTCAAATCCAACGCAAGCGGCAAATTGGTATGCCACATTTTCTAGTAGTATTTTAGGTTATGCTTCTAAGTGGATAACCAATGGGTACGCCCATGCTAGAGACTGGAGATATTTTGGACCACAATTTGGAGATAAATGGATTGGTATGAACGTAAAATATGCCTCAGATACCTATTGGTCAGAGAAAATGGCTGCTAATTATTATTCATTTGATAAAGCAAAAGGACTTCAGGACTATAACTATTATCAGTTAGGAGTAGTTAAATCTGCTGTGAATGCCTATTCTGCACCAAGTAGTAGCGCCAAATTCATATACGAGTACCCAGAAGCAGAAGATGCCGTTGTCATCGTAAGTGAAAAAAAGGGTGACACAGTAGATGGTAGTAATATATGGTACGAAGTAGTTAGTGATATAAATGTTGATAATAACTATAATGAAATAAAAGGCGACTACAACTGGAATAGAACAGTATACATACCTGCATCAAAAATAGAAAAAATTAATAAAGGTAAAAATGGATTCATATCACCTAACTCTGTAACAGATTATCTAGATAGCGATTACAAATATGACCTTTTGATAGATAATACTGTATTTAAACCAAAAGTAGGTATTTCTACTGAAAAGACAGATTTCTATTACGATTCAAGTTTGCAAAGTAAAAAGAATCAAACGTTAGCAAAAAACAGATATGTAATTATATATAGCGTAGCTTATGATGAAAATAACAAAGTCGTATCATACCTAGTAACGAGTGATTATAAATATTCTCAAAAGCACTGGGTAAAAGCTAGCGCAATCAAGATAACTAATAAAGCCTATGGAAAGAGTAGTGTAACTGCTCCGGGCAATCAATACACATGGGTAAACTCAACAACAGAAGATATAAAAGAAACATTAATCAGTGGTTTATTTACTAATAGTTATGTACCAATTCTTGAAGAAAGAACAGTAGACGGCGACAAATGGTACAAAGTACCAGTAGATATTTCAGAAACTACCTATGAATTTGGCTGGACATTGGCAGAAGCACCATACGTTTATATAGAAAAAGTTGGTGTAGTCAATACTGATAATTTCCCTGTTATATATGCAAGTGATAAAAACGTAGTTCAAGGTACAAAATTTGATGCATTGGATGACGTAACTGCAACCGATGTAGAAGATGGCAATCTAACAAAAAGTATTAAAGTTAGATCTAATAATTTGGATATTAATACAGTTGGAAAGTATTCTATAGTTTACGAAGTAACAGATAGTAGTAATTTGACTGTTACAAAGACAATTAATATTAATGTTATTAAAAACGAAGAACCCGTTATTTCAGCAGAAGACATAGAAATATTTATTGGACAAGAGTTAGTAGAAAATGTAACCGCAGCAGATAAAGAAGATAAAGACTTAACTGCTAAAATTGTAAAAACAAGTAATGTTAATAATAAAGTAGCTGGGATATATTCAATAATATATGAAGTAACTGATTCATATAATCAAACAACCAAGAAGACAATTAAAGTAATCGTAAAAGAAAATGAAAAACCAATTATAATCGCAACAGATAAGACGATTAAACAGAATGAAAATTTTGATTCATTAAAAGATGTAACCGCAACAGACAAAGAGGACGGAGACATAACAAATAAAATCAAAGTGATAAAAAATAAAGTCGATATAAAAACTCCAGGTAAATATGAAGTAACTTACCAGGTAACAGACTCATATAAACAAACAGTAGAGAAGACAATAATAGTAACTGTAGAAGAAAATATCGATGATAAGCCAGTTTTACCACCAAAGGACAACAAAGAATTAACTAAGGAAGTTGGAGAATTTTATCTAGAAGAACTAACTTTTGATAAAAATACAAAAAGATATACTATGTCCGGATATACGATAATATTAAATCAGGATAATGAGAGCGAGGCATCTTACTATTTAGTCTTAAAAAATAAAGATAACCTAGAAGAATATGAAATATTACTACCTTCTTGGATTTCTAATACTCCTTTTGATATAGGAAAAGTGGATGATTTTGACTATAGTAATTCTTGGTTTAAAGGTCAATTGGACTTTAGTAAAATAAAAAACGGTGATTATGATTTATATTTGAAAGCAGTTAAAGGAAATTACTATACAGAAGTGATTGTAGATAATGCTTTTAATAATAATATCTCAAGGCGTGGGGAAGATTCAATACATGGGTACACATTCAGAGTACATCAAGACTTAAAAACACAGCAAATGGATCTTTCCATTAGAGATGAGGTATATACCTTATCATCAGCACCAACATACAGAAATATGATAAATGACCATGATACAATTTCATTTGTTGGAAATAGACTGCATCTAGTAGGAACATCATATAATTATGGAGGTACATATAGTGATGGTTTATTACTATCCAGAAAGTTAATTGTAGAGAACACAAAAACATATAAACAGTACTACTTTGATTTAGGTTATAGTAATAATGCGCTATATGATGTATTGTGCAGAGATAATAAAAGTAAAAAACTTGCTTGGTATGATAAAGAAATTGATATTTCAGATTTACCAAAAGGAACATACTCATTACAAGTCTATACTAAAACACTAGATGCTGCAGACTATGGGGAAATAATTGATGATTTTGAAGCATTAGATGATATAGAAAAAGTAATAAATGATAAAACATATTTAGTTAGTAGAAATTCAAAAAGGAATAATAGAATTGAATTAACTATAAAATAAAATCTCATAAATTTTTATGAGATTTTTTAGTTCATAATAGACTTTAAAAAAGTTTTATTATATACTTTGATTAGAATAGGTGTGGTGTATTATGACAAAGTTTTTAAATCGAAAAATAATTAAATGCATAATAGTTATTATTGTATTATTAGGATTACTAACGTTACCAATTTTTAAGGGTGAAAGTTTTTACCTAAAATCATACAAGTTTATTATACAAAAAATGGATTATTACAACTTATCAGAAGAAAGACGAGAAGCTTACGACAAAATGAGAATAGAACATCTGAACATAAAAAGTAGAATCACAGGAACAGCACCATTTAATACCGGTTCTGTTTCCAGCTCTGATGGTGTTGATGTAGCTGATAACGATGATTACGTAAGAACATTTGACGTCATGAAGTATAATGTAGAACTTGGAATTAGCCCCAATACCGAGCACAGTGGTGTAACTCCAGCTTCAGTTTTTCAGGGTGGAGTAATAAAAGTACGTGCCAAGTTACCTAATCAAGGCGATATAACCTTAATGCGCTGGGAACAAGATGCGTGGATGCAAAACGTAAAATATTCAAATGACAAAACAGAAATATACGCAGAGTATCACGTCCCAAGTGGAGTAAGTGTTACGAATGCAAATCAAAACTTAAGTTTTACAGTTAGAGTAGATGGTTATAAAAAAGAAGTTACTCCCGAAATGGCCCCAGAATTTGAAGTGTGGATGGAAGGAAATAAACCGGATGATAGTACAAGTGGTGCTAGTTCAATTACACAAAAAGATACAAGAACCACAATCATTAGCGGGCATCCATCATATGATATAGCACTATGTAAATCAAATCTAAATCAAAATGATAAGAAAGATGGCCAAAACGGAGGATATTACTCATTTTCAGTAGGTGTGGCATTGAAACAAGATGTCAGTACATTTGGTGATTTACGAGGTGTAGAATATCCAGTTGGTGAGTTTGAGATAAATCTTGAGCTTCTGTATAAATATAGTGACACGCATACAAATGAAGGCTATAAGACAATTGACGCAAATACTGAAGGAGCCACTGGATTAGCTAATGGTACATCTTTGATTGCTTATAGTAAAAATATGGATTTATCAGCTCCAGGATTTTATCCAGCTAATAAACTGCATAATCATGGTTACCATTTGCCAGCAGGTAAGCAAGGACTAGGAACGGCAAGTGACAAATCTGTTCAGGATTCTGGTAATATTAGTACATCAATTAACGATAACAAGATAAATATAAAATTTAATAATTATGTATTAAATGGTATCTTTCCAGAATTTGCTGCTGCCGATTATATTGTAATGGGAAATAATACAGGATATTTTGCCGTAGAAAATATTGAATTATTTAGTCCATATTATGATGATAATTCAGACATAGAATACGATTATACGGTTGTAGTAAATGTAGTAGATAGCAAATATAGTACACTTTCTGCACAAAATGTAACTATTAATTCAAATAATAATGGAATTATAAAAGATGTAACATTAAACAATAATAGTATTGCTTTTCAGATGGATAAAAGAGTAAAAGGAAATTTTGGTGTTCATCTTGGTACTAACTTGGCTGACTATAGGACATCTGATGCATATATATATGATGGAAGAGTATTAACCTCTTGGATTCAAACTGATGTAAATGACGGAATATATGAAGGCGGTAGTGATAACTTGTTATTTTGGAATCCAAATATCTTTGAGATTATTAAATATGATTCTAAAAATTATTATACTATCTCCCAATTTAATAAATATGGTAATCCAGATTATGATACCAGAGATAATGTAATTCAATTTGGGGTATATAAGGCAGCTCCGATGGAAGGTTTAATAGATGAAAAGAAAATGCAAGCGGCGGTTTATGAAGATTTTAACTGGTATAGTACAATAGAGGAAGCTGCCGAGCATGGAAAAGTTACTGCATTCTACTTATGGTTTGTTAATAATAGAGGTAATGGAATTAGATATACATTTAATAATAAATTCATTGCTCATGTAGATTCCAATGATATTGGTAAAACAACGATGATGTTCAACAAAGGAAGAGTCTATGTGGATGCAGAGAAAACAATTGCTTATAAATATGGCGGAACAAATTATTATAATAACGATTCAATATTTAAAAAAACTAAATATAATGAAAATGGAGCAATTATAAGTTATGATTCACCAACACAATTAGGGGAAACATTTATTATGATAGGTTGTACAACCAAGGTGTCTTTAATATCGCTTGATATTGATGCATCAGGTAATATTAAATCTGCTTATGATGTCAAAGACAACAATATAAACTTGAAAATAACTCCAACTTTAACAAATGGCAAAACAGCCAGTGCTAACGATCAAATAATAGATGTTGTAACAGTAAGAGCTATAATACCTAAAGGCCTTACATATAGTAACAGAAGCGCTAATAAAGAGCCTAAGAAGGTGACGGTAAAATCGGACGGAAGTACCGAAATTACTTGGGAATATAATGATTGGCAAGTAAATCATAACGCCCCTGAATATCCAAATATAACATTTGCTGCGAACATATCAGCATCGCTAGAAAACAATGCTTCTCTAAATATCAGTTCAACTATATATACCGCTGAAGACAAAAGAGATGAAAAGAAATATAGAACTAGCGATTATGGAGTAGTAATATCCAATTTAGCCGGCTCAAAAGCTAGTAAAACTATTGATAAACCGGTAGTTGAAAAGAATGAATCATTCTCCATAACATCAAATATTGGAAACAACTCAGAAGAAACATTAAAAAATCTAAAAACAATTGAAATTTTACCAAGAAATAATGATGATAACGGTTCAAAATACAGTGGAATTTATACATCAAAAGTAATAAGCAAAATTGAAGGCCAAAAAATATTCTATACAACCAAAAATATAGCTGCAATTGGGTTAACAGAAGATGCGTATGGTAAGTTAATAATTAAAGACTTAGATATAGAAAACGATTCAAGATGGATAGAAGTACAATTAGGGGAAATAATACCAAGCAATGCCACAGCAGTCGCGACTCTTCTTCCAGAACTTGCCGCAAAAACAGAAAAAAGCTTTGTCATGCAATTTATACCTACAGACAATAATTCCGCGGATGTATATGCCTTTTCATTAAATATGACATGTGACAACCTATCATCAGCGATAAAAACAAATACAGTCATTGCGAAAGTCGTTACCAGAAATATATCAGGTAAGGCCTTTGTGGATAATGATAAAGATGGTACCTATGATGCCTCAAAAGATACACTATTAAAAATGATAACTGTTAATTTATTAAACAGTAATGGAGAAGTAATCAATACTACAACTACAGACAACGAAGGAAGATATTCATTTAAGGATGTAGCTAAAGGAACTTACTTCTTACAATTCTCAATACCAGATAATTATGAGGTTATAGAAAAAAATATATCAAAAGCTAATGGAAATGGGAAAACAGACTTAATAGTAACACTAAACGTTTCTCCAACAAGTGAACTTTTAGAAGCAAACGATATAGATTTTGGTATCAGAAAAAAGAGTGCCTCAGTCAAAGTAAAATATATAGAATTTGACAACGAGAGTAATGAATTTGATTACAAAGAAATAGAAAAAGAGTATGGAGATAATTATAACTTAGACAATGATTATCAACCTAATATACCAGCTAATTATGAATTAATGAAAAAAACAAGTAATTATACTGGAACAATAAATGAAAATGAAGTAAGTATAATATATTACTATCGAAAAAAAGATTCTAAGCTAAATACAAATGTAAATAAAACAGGAACAAGTAAGATAACAGCAGTTGATGATGAAGTAGAATACAAATTAGTATATAGCATCGCAGTAAGCGATTACTTGGGTACAGGAAAGGTCACATTAACAGACATTTTACCTTATAAAATAGATGAGAATAACTCTGAATTAGCTGGTGGAGTCTACGACAAAGATAACAAAACAATAACGTGGATAGAAAATATAGACGTGACAAGTATAGAAGAAACGGAAATGAAAATAGAAAAAAATATCAAATTAAAATATAATGATATTCCACCGACAATACGTAAAATAATAAATAAAGTAAATGGAAAAACAGAGTTAGATAACAATGAAGATAGTGCAGAAAATGATTTAAAAACATTAGTCAGTGTACCAGGAGAGATTACCATAAGATATGTAGTGATTGATGAACAAGGAAAAGAAATAAAAGAATTAGAAACAAAAAAGACAACAAACCTAGTTGGAGAAACAATAAATGTAAAGGAAAAAGAATTTAAAGGATACAAAGTAGTTGAAAAGCCAGAATATGAAGAATATACATATACAGTAGATAATCAAGAAGTTATCTACAAATATAAAAAATTAGAGCAAAAAGTAAACGTTCCAAATACAATCTCTAATAGTAGTAAAACATTAACAATAATAGGTATCATAATTGTAGTTTCTTCTATGTTATTAATGACCATTACATTACTAAGTAAAAAAGAAAAATCAGTATAAAAAAGCCTTCCATTCAATTGGAAAGCTTTTTCTTTATTGAGCAATAACTATTTGGTACTTTGTATCAGTACAAGTATTAAATTTACTTCCAGGTTTAATACCACTAACAATTGATCCAGCAACCTTTCCAGAATCAGTTGATGCTACAATTTCATAATTGACACCAGGACATTGAGAATTCATTATATTTTTGATTTCCTTTACCGTATAATCATACCCGGTAGTATTATTTTTAATATTGTTAATAGAGGTATTAATAGTACAACTTTTAACGATGCATTTATCTTCTTCTTTCTCATTAGAATCATTATTAGTGTTGTTATCTAGCTTTTGTTCAGATTTATTATTATTTTTTGTATCACTTGTACTATTAGTTTGATTATCAGTTTTTATCTCATTATTTTTTGCTTTACCAGTACTTATTGTAATAGTAATAGTTGTTCCATTTGATACCTTTGCACCTTTGCTTATTGATTGTTTAGAAGCCTTACCTTCTGCAATGGTATCACTGGCTTTATAAACAAAATTGTAATTTAATCCTAAATTATCTAACTTATTCTCAACTTCTTTTTTTGATAGTCCTATTATATTAGGAACTTCGACTTCTTTACCATCAGATATAGTTATAATTATAACATCATTATTCTTTATTGCTTCACCAGCTTTATAAGAATATTTTATAACTTCACCAACTTGCACAGAATTACTAAATTCGAAAGTCTCTTCATATTTAATGTCGTACTTATCCGCCCACTCCTTAAATTCATTTAAATTCTTAAAAGTTTTCATTTTCAACGGACCTTTAGATAATGTTACTTCTACAACACTGCCTTGTGCTATAACATCTCCCTTGTTAACATTAGCACTAATTACAAAGTTTTTCTTTACTGAATCATCATATTTGTCATTAAATTTAATTTTTAACTTGTTTTTAATTACCCAATTAGTTAAATTGGTAATATCCATAGTAGTAAGGTCTGGTACCTTAACAATTGGACCTTTTGAAATAGTTAACTCAATATTATCAATTTTAATTCGTACATTTTTACCAGATTCAACATTTTGAGCTATTACGTTACCAGCTATTATCTTATCATTAAAATCTTCCTTAATTGAGTAATTTAAGTAATGTTGTTTTAGGTAGAAAATAGCTTCAAATTTTGTTTTATTAGTAAAATCAATTAGTGTTACTTCATCGTAATTTAACTGTTCTCCAGAAGAAAAAACTAAATTTATTTCTTCATCTCTTTTTACATTACCAACTTTATCCTGTCTTATAAGAGTATCTTCTTTTTCTTCACTTAATGAGAACTCCACATTCACATTACTTAAATAATTACTTTTAATAAAGGATATAACCCTGTCACTATCCCATGTTAACATATTTGGTATGATAATTTCTTTGTAAGGATTTGGTCCTTCACTTACTGATACAGTTAAATTTTTGACATCTTTTAACTTAGTACCAGCATCTACATTCTGACTAATAATCTTATACTCAGAAACCATATCACTATATTCGTATTCTTGATTGACTTCAATATTATTCTTTGCGGCCCACTTCATCACCTCTGTTATATTTTTATCTCTTAAGTCCATAACAGTTTTTGTATTTGTTTTCTCTATAACATTAAATTTAAAACCAAGATTAATCATAAAAAAAGTTGCTAATAAAATACCACTTAGTAAAAAAAGACTTTTATTTTTAACTCTTATTTTTAATCCTAAAGTAACAAAAATGATTGTAAATAGAGTAATACATAGAGTTGTTAGAATATCAAATACATTTTCTATACCAGCAATAATAAAAGTTCCAAAAAAATAAATTAAACTTAATATTAGTAAAATATAAAGAGTAAAATTTGCTATTTTATTATTAAAATTGTTCTTATTATCATTATCTTTGTTATCCTTAGACATATGCACAACCTCCTATAATAATTATATAATATTTTATTATCTAATTAAACTATTTATATTTTTTATAATAAAACCTTTACAATATTTTAAACTATATAAGTTTATATGTTTATGGTAAAATAAACTTAATCATGGCACATTATTTAATAGGAAAAAAAACATATAAATGATATAATGAAGAAGAGTGATTATTATGAGAGATTATATAAAAAAACACATCAATAATATATTAAGTATCTTTATTTTATTTCAACCGATACTAGATTTGACTACAGGTATTTTTGTTCATACTTTAAATAGTAACTTTACAGCCGGAATTATTATTAAATTGCTATTTGCTTGTTTAATGATGTATATAGCTGTTTTTATTTATAAAAAGTATAAATTAATTATTCCATATGCATTAGTTCTCTTATATGGACTACTTTATATATTAGGAATATACTTATACAAAGATAATTCCATTTTTATAGAAATTCAGTATTTGGTTAAAAGCTACTAT
The DNA here is from genome assembly GCA_902803685.1 of uncultured Erysipelotrichaceae bacterium. The sequence continues at coordinate 22,612 of CADCQR010000024.1, read as the reverse complement.
TTTATAGTAATAATACTAGCTTTATACTCTTTAAAAGATGAAATAAAGATAAGTTATTTAACACTATTTACCTCTATAGCTTTATATATTACTTTTATATTTGTTCCAAATATGTTTAATATTGGTTATAAAACATATGAGATTACTAAGGTAGGATACCTAGGATTATTTAATTCCGCAAATGAAATAGGTGGGATTATATCTATAATGACACCAATAACTTTTATTATTTTTTGTAATAGAAAAAATATCTTAAAAAAACTAACTTTCACTATATTTTATTTAATAGTTATATTGAATATGGGGACAAAAACTCCTCTATTATCATTAATCATAACAACACTTTTCTCATTAGGATATTTTTGGTATAAAAATATAAGAAATAAAAATTACAAGAGTATATTTTACTCAATATTGATTATGATATTTCTAATTTCATCTCTAATTGTAGTAATACCTAAAACAAACTTTTATAAAAATATTGAAACTCATTTCAATTATCTAAAATTAAACAAAATTACAGATGTTTTTAAAGATAAAGAATTATTTGATCATTTTATTTTCAGTCAACGTTTAACTTTTTTAGAAAAAAAAGCAAAACTATATAATAAAGCTAATGCGTATCAAAAATTATTTGGAATTGGTTATATAAATGGGAATAAGCAAACAAAATTGATAGAAATGGATTATTTTGATATATTGTACTCCCATGGAATAGTTGGCTTTCTCTGCTATTTTGGTATTTTACTATTTGTTTTGCGTAAGATATTGAAAGTAAAAAAGAAAATTACCTATGAGAGATATATGCTAGCAGTTAGCTTTATCTTAACTAGTTTTCTCTCATTCTTCACCGGTCATATTATAACAGCGCCATCTGTGAGTTTATTTTCTGCAATTATCATAATTAAATTGGCACAAAAAAATAAGAAGAATCTTTTGTTTTCAGCTGTTAATCTGGAAATAGGTGGAATAGAAAAAGCTCTATTAAATATAGTAAATAGGATTGATAAAAATAAATATAATGTTACCATTATATTGGAAGAATCAAAAGGAAGTCTGTTAACAAAGTTAGATAAGGAAATTGTTGTCAAAGAAATAAAAGTAAGCACAAGTAGAAATGTAATAATGAGGAAAGTTATTAATTACTCAAGAAAAGTACTATTTAAAATCTTCAATTACAATAGATATGATTTTAGCTGTTGCTATGCAACATATAGTTATAGTGCAAATGCAATTGCTAAACTAGCATCTTTTAACAATTCATTTTATGTACATAGTAATTATAAATATATATATACAGAAGAATCTGACTTCAGAGAATTTTTTGATAGTAGAAAAGTTAAAGAATACAAAAACATTATCTTTGTTTCTAATGAAGCAAAACAATCTTTTGTCGATATTTATCCAGAATTAGGAAATAAATCAATAGTTTTAAACAATTTTGTAGACACAAAAGAAATAACAGAAAAAAGTAAAATTCATATAACAGAAAAAAGAACGCCTAATAAGAAATTGTTTGTATTCGTGGGAAGATTAGACGACTCTTCTAAAAAACTAAAAAGAGCAATTGATATAGCTAAAGAAATCGATTGTATTGAATTGTGGATTATTGGTGATGGCCCAGATAAAAAGATGTATGAAGATTATACTAAAAGCAATAATTTACTAAAAAAAGTTAAGTTTATTGGTAAAAAAGATAATCCATATCCATATATGAGTATTGCTGATTACATAATTTTAACTTCTGATTATGAAGGATTCCCAGTTACATACTTGGAAGCTATTACCCTTGGCAAATCCATAATAACAACATTCCAATCCAGTGATGATTCTATTAATATAAAAGATTATGCATTTATGATTTCTAAAAATAATAGTACTATGATCAATCAAGTTAAAGATATAATAAAAAAAGAAAAGAAAATAAAAAAAATAGATTTAGATAAAATTCAATATTTAAGAATGCTTAAATTTCAAGAAATATTTGATTCTATAGATTAGCTATAATAGTGTTAAAATTATCAATAATCAAAATGGTAGAGAAAGTTTAAAGGTGTGATGTAATGAAAAAATTAAAACAAAACAGCAAGATAATTGAATTAACAATTTTAATTGTAATATTTTTTCTAATGTACATTCTTAATCATTTTACGCCATTAATAGCAGATGACTATGGATACTCATTAAACCTTGATAAAAATCATTTAACAGGTATTAAAGATATCATAAATTTCCAAATTGTTCACTATAAATATTGGGGAGGAAGAACCATTGCTCATACTATTGCCCAAACATTCTTAATGTTACCGAAGTGGATATTTAATCTATTTAATCCAGCCTGTCTAACATTATTAATATATTTGATATATACAATAGTAAAAGGACAAGCAAAAGATAAGGTAAAAAACTATTATAAATACTTAATTATAATATTTTTACTTATATATTTTGTACAGCCGGTATTTGGTCAGACTTGTCTTTGGCTAATTGGTTCTTGTAATTATTTGTGGACTACAACAATAGTAGTATCTTTAATAGCTTTTTATTTAAAAAAAGAAGAATTAAAGGATAACGCAATAACTATTTTATCTATATTCTTATACTCAATAATAGCTGGATGGACTAACGAAAACACAGCATTTGGTTTATTAGTAATTTTAATGTTGATACTAATTAATAAGAAAAAAGAAAATAAAAAGATAACTAAATGGAATGTTGCTGGAATAATGGGAATTATCGTCGGTTTTGTAACACTACTAATTGCTCCTGGGAACTATATTCGTAGTTCTAGTTATAATGATGATACATCTTTTTTTATAAAAATACTAAATAGATTTTTTGAGTGCACTTCTAACTATATAAAATATTTATTTCCCTTATTAATAATATTCATAATAGGTATCACAATTATAATGTTCAAAAAGAAAAAAATTAATAAACTAGCCATAATATTCGGAATAGGTAGTATATTTACATTATACCCTATGATATTATCACCATCATTTCCAAAACGAGCATGGTTTAGTATAATAATATTTGGAATTATAGCCGTTGTTTTATTACTAATAGATTTAGAAAGCTATATAGAAAAAAAGTACATATTATTCCTTATTGATTTAATTATTGTTTTCTGCCTTTTATTTTTTACAGATTATATAGAACTATTAAAAAGTATAGAAAAATTACATGAGACGTGGGAATATCGGATTAAGTATATAAAAGAAAATCCTAATAAAGACCAATATGAATTTGAGATATACAATACTACCAATAGTAAAAATCCTAATTACGACCAATATGATATAGCAAAAAGCTATGATCAATGGCCTAATACCGATATAGAAAAATATTTTAAAATAAATAAAATTTTAGGAAAAGACTAATTTAATTACTTAAAAGAGGTGAAATATTATGCCAAAATATAGTATAGTTATACCTGTCTATAATGTCGAAAAATATATAAAGCGATGTATTGAGAGTATTTTTAATCAAACGTTCAAAGATTTTGAAATAATTGCTGTAAACGATGGATGTACTGATTCTAGCATTGATATTATTAAAAAGTATGATGTAAAGATAATTAATCTGAAACATGTATCAGTGAGTGAAGCTAGAAATATAGGTGCAAAAAAAGCAACCGGTGAGTACCTGATTTTTTTAGATAGTGATGATTTTTGGGATGAGAGGTTACTGGAAAAAATAGAAAAGAGTACTAAGAATCATCCGGACTTAGTAAGATTTCAAGCTAGGACAATAACTGATAACAATGAAATAACTGATTTTTCTGAAGAAGAGTTTACTGATTTAAACGGTGAGGAAGCGTTTGATAGAATTGTAAAATATCACTTTGTAGAAAATGTTTGGTGTTATGCTATAAAAAGAGAGTATTACAGAAAAAATAAATTTACATTTAAGATAGGTACTGTACACGAAGATTTTGGCCTAACACCTCTAATAGTCATAAAAGCGAATAAAGTTAATTGCATTAACTATATCGGTTATAATTATTACAGAAGAAAAGGCAGCATCATGAATAAAAAAGACTATGAGTGGACTAAAAAAAAGGTTGATGATTTCTATGATCATTATAAATTTTTAATGAGCGAAATAAAAAAAGTAAAAGTAAATAAAACTGTATTTGAAAGTTACTGTACAAATAGTGTTTTACTGAAAATTTGTGAACTAAAAGGAAAAGATTATAGAAAATATAAAAAAATTCTTAGAAAAGAAAATGTATTTAATTACTTACTAAATGATACAGTGGGAAGAAAGATAAAAAAAATATTATATATAATTAGCCCCAAGTTTGTTTCAAAAATAACTAAGTAGTAGGTGAAGCAGATGAAAAAGAATGATAAAAAAATAATTTCAATAATAGTACCTTGCTATAACGAGGAAAAAACTATACCGATATTTTATAAAGAAATTGATATAGTCTCAAAAGATATGAAAAAGTTAGAGTTTGAATTTATATATGTAGATGATGGCTCTACAGATAAGACGTTAGAAATTTTAAGAGATTATGCAAAAAAAGATAAGAGGGTAAGATACATATCTTTTTCTAGAAATTTTGGTAAAGAAGCAGCTATGTACGCAGGTATTAATAATGCCATAGGCGATTACGTAGCTATCATGGATGCCGATATGCAAGATCCACCATATATGGTAAAAGTTATGTATGAAAATATAAAAGATACCGACTACGATTGCATTGCCTTATATACGAAAGCTCATAAGGATTATTCTGTTATTAGAAAATCACTAACTTCTTTGTGGTATAAAGTGTTAGAAAAAATTACTAAAGTAAATCAAATGCCAGGCGCCAGAGACTTTAGATTAATGAGTAGAAAAATGGTTAATGCTATCATTTCAATGAGAGAGTACAATAGATTTACCAAAGGATTATATGGATATGTGGGCTTTAATACTAAGTGGCTATCTTATGAAACTCCCAATAGAGCGGCCGGAGAATCAAAATTTAACATAAAAAAACTAGTAAAATATGCAGTTGAAGGCATCGTATCATTTTCCTCAACCCCGCTAATTCTTTCTGCCTACGTAGGCTTAATATTTTGTTTTGTTGCCTTTCTTTTAATAGTATTTATAATAATAAAAACTATAATCTGGGGTGATCCAGTAGGAGGATGGCCATCACTAGCATGTTTGATTACATTTATAGGTGGTTTACAATTATTCTTTTTTGGAATAATGGGAATATACTTATCAAAAATATATTCAGAAGTAAAAAATCGGCCTATATACATAGAAAAAGAAAATGAAAGAATGATGAAAAATGAAGAAGAAAAGTGATATCAGCATTATTATACCCTGTTATAACAGTCAAAATACTATATCAAAATGTTTAGAAAGTTTAATAAGCCAAACAAAAAAAGAATTAGAATTTATAGTGATTAATGATGGCTCAACAGATGATACAGAAGAAATAATCAGAAAATATACAACAAAAGATGCCAGAATTAAATATTTTAAAAATAAAAATCACGGAATTGGCTACACTAGAAATTTTGGTATAAATAAAGCTGTAGGACAATATTTAATGTTTATAGACAGTGATGACTATATAGAACAAGATGCTTGTGAAAAATTATATAATAGAGCCATAAAAGATAAATTAGACTTAGTCATTTGTGATTTTTACAAAGTATATGATAATGGTAAAAAAGAAGAAGAAAAAATAATTAGTTTTAATAATACGACGCTTAGAGATAATCCAGAATTAATAAGAGCCATTAATTTAAGTCCTTGGAATAAATTATATAATTCAAAACTAATAAAGGATAATAGTATTAGCTTTATAGAAAATTTAAAATATGAAGATGCTCCGTTTGTTTCTACGGTAATGGATAAAGCAAAAAGGATAGGTAAGATAGATGAATGTTTGATTAATTATACTATTCATAAAAATAGTGAAACAACCATCAGAGATGATAGATGTTTTGATATTTTAAAAATAATGGAAATGATAAGAAATTATTATAAAAATAAAGCATACATAAAAACAGATTTAGATAAAATGACAGTAAGGTTAATTACGAATTACACCATACAGCAAAGATATCAAAAAGATAAGAAAATAGCAATTAGCTTTATAAATAAAGCCTTTGATTTTCTAAAAAAGGAAGTGCCAAACTACAAAAATAATGATTATTACGAAAAAAGAGGAATTATCAGAAGAACAATTGAGAAAAGTAAACTTTTTACTAAAATTTATTGTACACTCTATATTAAATGATTTAATATAAACTTAGGAGGAGAAGTATGAAAAAAAAAGAATTTAAAAATAATTTTATTAACAACCAATCTATGAAATTATTTTTTATGCTATGCTTGTATTTTTTGACTATTTTAGTTCTTTATTCTATGGCATCACTCATAAATATAAAGAATATATTAGGTTTGATTCAAATAATAGCCTTACTTGTACCTATATTTTATTCCATAACAGATCAAAAGGGTACTAAGCAAAATAATTTTATAATGATAGTATTTATATTTTTAACGGTTATATTACCTTATATATCAGGCAAAACATATGACTTAACAGTGGATGGAAATACGTATCATAAAACAGCAATTGCTTTCATTAAAAATGGCTGGAATCCATTATATGAGTCTGCAAGAAGTTTTCAAAAACATAATGCCAATGTGGTTTTGATTGAAGAAACATCAAGAATAGATTTATGGATAGAGCATTATCCAAAGGCAACATGGATTATCGCCGCAACAATTTATAATTTTACAGGTAATATTGAATCAGGAAAGTGCATAACACTCATACTTTTAGTAATGGTAGCTATATTATGTTATAATATTTTAAGAAAAATATTAGATACGAAATGGAGTATATTATTTTCTTTGTTATTATCTTTTAATCCAATTGTATTAGCCCAGCTATTTTCTTATTATGTTGACGGTATTATGGGAATATGTTTCATAATAGAACTATTACTATTATTTTGTATTAATCCTATGGAAAAACAAGATAAAACCACTTGGGTGTGCATAATATCAATTATCACTATATTTACTAATTTAAAATTTACTGGATTAATGTGTTCAGGAGTAATAGCTGCTATATTTTATTTTTATTGGTTTCTTAAGTACAATAAAGAAAAGCAATTTAAAGAAAGGTATATTAATATTACTAAATTATTTACAATTGCCTACCTTATTGCCATTTTTTTAGTAGGTTCAAATTCATACATAAAAAATACAGTAGAGCATCATAATCCATTATATCCATTAGTTGGAAAAGATAAAGTAGATATTATAACCACCATGCAACCTAAAAAATTTAGTGAGATGAATATGGTATCTAAGTTTGCATATTCATTATTTAGTAGGACAGAAAATGCCGGCTACAGTGTAGATTTGCCTACATTAAAATTACCATTCAAGATTTATAAATCGGAATTAGAAAATTTATATGCTCCGGATACAAGAATAGGAGGATTTGGTCCATTATTTGCTTTAATTTTTATATCATCAATGATTATTTTTATACCAGCAATATACATATTTATCAAAAGGGAGAAGGCTAATCTAAAATATATTACAATCAGCATATTATCTATTATAATCAGTATGGTAATATTAGGAGAAAATTGGTGGGCCAGATATGTTCCTCAATTATATTATTTAGTAATAGGTAATTTCATATTAGCTGTATATATTTTAAAATATCTTAACAAGCAAAAACTAGTTAAGTTGTATATAATTGGCTCTCTCATTATTATTGCGGCTAATACAGCGATATTCTTAAGAGTAGATAAATTACAATTAAATGACGCTAAATTAATATCAAAAGATTTAGCTGAAATGAAAAAACAAGATGATTTGAACATCAGCATTCAACCCGAAATGTATGGATATCAATATGTTTTAAAAGATCAAGGAATTAAATATACAATGAACAATGATATTGCAGAAAACCATATAAGATATAAATATTGCTGGAGAATTGGAGTTGAAGTTCATGATTAACTATTTAAAATTAATCAGAGTAAAGCACTGGTTAAAAAATGTATTAGTCTTTTTACCAATATTTTTTAGTATAAATTTATTTAATAGAGATCTATTTTTTTCAAGTATTGTAGCTTTCTTAGTTTTTTCCTTTACTTCTAGTATTGTATATGTCATAAATGATATAAACGATGTTGAAAAAGATAAATTACATCCAATAAAAAGAAAACGACCTTTAGCTAGCGGTGCAATATCAATAGGAAAGGCAAAAATATTGGTTGTAACACTATTATTAATTGTAGGAATAATAACTTACATATTATACAAAACTAAAGGGAATTTATTTATAATTTTGATACCTATTATTTACCTCCTTTTAAATATTTTATATAGCAAAGGTTTGAAAAACATCCCAATTGTTGATGTTGTTATATTAGTATCCGGATTTGTCTTCAGAGTAATGTATGGTGGTGTAGTTACTTCTGTTGATGTTTCAAAATATTTATATTTAATGATTATCTTTGGATCATTTTATCTAGGTTTCGGCAAAAGAAGAAATGAAATCATAAAAAATGGTAATAAAAGTCGAAAGGTACTGGAATTATATAATAAAGAATTTTTAGATAAAAACATGTATGTTGCCCTAGCACTCGCTATAGTGTCCTACACATTGTGGTGTGTTGATACTGCTACTATTGCAAGAATAGGTAATGATTATATTTTTTGGACAATTCCATTGTTAATGGTTATTTTCCAATTGTATAGTTTAAATATTGAAGGTAACTCACACGGGGATCCAATTGAAGTAATTTTATCTGATAAAAAATTGATAATAACAATTGCATTATATATTATAGCAATGGGGGGTATTTTGTATTTATTATGATAAACGGATACGATTTTGATGGAACAATCTATGACGGTGATTCATCAGTTGATTTCTATCTATTTTGTTTAAAAAGAAATAAAAAAGTATTATTACAACTGCCTATTCAAATATGGGGAACCATACTATATATATTAGGACTTATCGATAAAACAGCATTTAAAGAGAAGATTTTCTCTTTTTTAAAAAGAATTGATAATGTAGATGATTATATAAAAGAATTCTGGAACCAAAATGAAAAAAAAATAAAGCCTTGGTATTTAGAACAAAAAAAATCAACCGATGTAATTATATCAGCTTCACCAGAGTTCTTATTAAATCCTTTAAAAAGAAAATTAAAAATAGATAGAGTAATTGCTACAAAAACCAATAAGAAAACAGGAAAATTTGAATCAAAAAATTGTCACGATTATGAAAAGATAAAAAGGTATGAAGAAATCTACAAAAATAAAAAAATAAAAGCATTTTACTCTGATTCTGTTAAAGCTGATAGGGCAATGCTTGAGTATGCAAATGAAGCATATCTTGTAAAAGGGGATAAAGTATCAAAAATTGATATAAAAAATTATCAAGAAAATAACGACAATATTTTAATAAAAATATTCTTAAGAACATTTTTTATAATTTTTCTATATATATTTATAAATATAATATTTAATAATGAAGCTCCAATTCCAAAATGTAATGGATGGCAGTCTATTGTAATTTTGATATTATACATTATTTTTGTTTATCTTATTTATAAACTTTTATCAAAAGTAAAGATACCAAAAATAGTAAAGGCTTTAGCAGTAATATTATTTATAGGAATTCAATTAGCCTTTGCATACATATTTGTAGTAGAACCAACATGGGATTTTGGAGCTGTATATAATAGTGCAATCATGCATATAAATGGTGGATTAAAAGTTTATAATAATGATTATTTTTATAGATATAGTAATAATTTAGGAATCGAAATAATTTTAATTATATATTATAGAATCTTAAACTTATTTCATATAAATAGTTATTTGAAAACGGGAATATTATTAAATATTATCATGATTGACTTATCAATATTATTTTTAAGAAGTGTATTAAGACAGTTATTTGAAGAAAAAAGAGTAGATTTATTTACAATACTTATGCTAATATTTACACCTTTTATAACTTATGTGCCAATATTTTATACAGATACAATGTCAATGCCATTTGCAATTGCAGGAGTATATTTTTATCTTAAAATAATAGAAAGCAAAAAGTTAAAAGAAATAATTATATATTCATTACTTAGTGGAATTGCAATAGGTATAGGATCGTTTATAAAATTTACTGTTGTAATTGTTTATATTGCAATAATTGTATTCCAAATTGTAAATATTAAAAGATTAAAAATAAAAAAGTTTATGATAGCTGCACTATGTCTTGGAATACCAATTATATTTTTTAATAGCTTAATTTTATTTTATCAAAACACAAAATTTGATACAAAAAGAATGAATAAAGAAAGTTTTCCATATACACATTGGTTCATGATGGGAACATATGGAAAAGGAGCATACAATCATTCAGATGTTGAATATACAGCGTCATTTAATTCTGTTGAAAAGAAGAAAAAAGCAAACATTAAAATAATGAAAAAAAGGCTATCAAAAATGTATGAAAAGCATAAACTAATAAATTTTTATACAACTAAAGCAACATTTGTCTGGGGGGATGGAACCTTATTTGCACCTGAAAAATTAACTAGAGAGCCAAAGAAAAAACTAAAAATAAAAAATTATATAATTGGAAATAGTAATAATGCATATTTGAAAATATCGCAAGCAGAATGGCTATTCTGTCTATTATCAGTATTACTAGGAATTACTTTCAGAAAATTCTTAAATCAAAAACAGAAAGATGCTCAGTTAATTTGTTTAATAACAATGTTTGGAACACTAATATTTTTTATTCTATGGGAGAGTAGATCAAGATATATTGTAAATATGGCACCACTTATCATTCTATCTGCATTTATGGGTGTAGAGGCAACCCTTCAAAAAATAAACAAAGGATTAAAAATGTATAAAAAAAAGAAATAATAATATAAATTTTTTAAGAGGAATAGCAACTATTCGTATAATACTTATCCATATATCGTTTTGACAGGTGAAATGTTACCTGCACAGTTTAAAAATTTAACGTTATTAATAGATGTTAGCGTATTTATATTTATTTCAGAAATTAGTTTTTAATTTATTAAAACAATATTAATAATTTTATTTTGGTATTGAAAAGATAGATTAAACATAAAAGATGAAAATCTTATAAATTATATTGGTAAAAATGCTGTTTGATTTTATTTTGCACAGGAATTTCGTCATCACTGCTATGCCATATATATCCATAGTAAAGACTATCAATACCTAATAGTATTTATAATAACGTTGTTTTTTAATATAACAATGTCCTTAATATTTGCTATTTTAATTGAAAATGCTTATAATTTAGTTAACAAGATTGAAATAAACGAAAATGCAGTTGGCTAGATGGTTGGTGATAGAGACAATGAAAGAATAGAAGTAATTAATAATATGCTTAAAGAAAATAGTAAAGAATGCGATTATACATACTTAGATTTTTACGTCAAGTTAGAGGGTGAAGATGGTCTATTAAATATAGATTACACAGTTGACGGATTATGTAGTTTTGATGAGGAATATAGGATTATAATTAAAGAAATAATTAAAATAATAGAGGGTGAAGGAATTGAGAAAAAAACCAATACTATATGTAGTTATACCATGCTATAACGAAGAGGAGGTTCTTGCTGAAACAACAAAACAATTAAAGGCGAAAATGCAAGATTTAATTTCAACTAATGCTATTTCAGAAAAAAGTAAGGTAATGTATGTTAACGATGGCTCAAAGGATAAAACTTGGGAAATAATAAAAAAGATAAATAAAAAGGATAATTTATTTACAGGCATAACTCTATCTAGAAATAGGGGACACCAAAATGCATTAGTGGCTGGTTTGTTAACTGCCAAAAATTATGCAGACATAGTTATAAGCATGGATGCTGATTTACAAGATGATATTAATGCTATAAATGAAATGATAGAAAAATACAAAGAAGGAAATGATATAGTATATGGTGTTAGAAGCACCAGAAAAAAGGACACATTTTTTAAAAGAGTAACTGCCGAGGGTTTCTACAAATTTATGACATTGCTGGGAGTGGATTGTGTATATAACCACGCAGACTATAGATTAACATCTAAAAGAGTATTAGAGGAATTTTTAAATTATAAAGAAGTAAATTTATTTTTAAGAGGAATATTTCCTTTGATAGGATTTAAAACAGACATTGTTTATTATGAAAGAAATGAGAGATTTGCAGGCAAATCAAAATATCCATTAAAAAAGATGTTAAATTTTGCTTGGGATGGAATTACTTCATTTAGTGTCAAACCAATAAGGCTAATTTTAAATATAGGTATAATAATATTTTTTATTAGCGTTTGCACATTAATTTATTTATTAATAAGTAAAATTATTGGGCATACAATAAGTATGGGAACATTTATTCTCTCTTCAATTTGGTTAGTATGTGGTATTCAGATGCTATCTTTAGGAATTGTAGGAGAATATATAGGAAAAATATACAACGAAACAAAAGCTAGGCCAAGATATGCCATAAGTGAAAACTTAGAAGAGGATAAATAGGTTATATAAAATGTTAACGAGGAATGGAAGAATACGCCAATCAAATCTTGAGTTTATGCGAATTATATCCATGCTCTTTATTGTAATCTATCATTTCATGATAGAGACAGGTGCTAATATTTTAGGTAATACTAATGGAATTACAAAAGATATATTGCTTTTTATTTCTCTGCTAATTATTGTTCACGTAAATAGTTTTATTTTAGTAACAGGATATTTTCAATATAATAAAGAGTTTCATATAAAAAGGCTAATATATTTATTAATTGAAACATATACATATAAAGCAGTAATTGCTACTGTATTTCTAATTTTTTGGAAAAGTAAGATTACTACAATAAATTTACTTAGTGCATTATCACCATTAGAATTAGGAAATTATTGGTTTGTAAAACAATATATTTTGTTATATATATTAAGCCCGTATATTAATATAATAATAGAAAAGTTAAATAAGAAAGCCCACTTAAAGTTAATAATAATTTTATTTGTTTGTCTATCCATTATACCAACAATCACTAATCAAAGATTATTTGTAAACAATGGCTTTACCATATCACATTTTATTTTTATGTATATAATTGGTTCGTTTTTGGGAAAATATTCATTAGAAAGTTCTAATTATCTCACCAAAAATCAGAATAGAATAAGAATTTATTTAATTTTTTGTTACATATTAGCTGGATGTTTAAACTTTTGTTTCCACCAATTATGCAATTACTTTTTAGGGATAACTAATAATAGTACTTTTATCATGATAATAAGAGAAATTGGTAGTAATACCTTTTATTATCAGAATCCATTAATAGTTATACAAAGCATTTCATATTTTTTGATATTTTTAACATATTCATTTAAAAATAAGATTATTAATAAGCTTGCTAGTGGGGTATTGGCAGTCTATTTAATAACAGAAAATATTTTAGTACGGAACAACATATACAGTGCCATTAAGCCTTTCACAAAAAATGTTTTTTTAAAAGTATTAATTTACTCAATTATAATTATGGCAGTTTGCCTAATTATAGAATTACTGCGACAATTTATAATGTATATTTTTGTAAATATATATTACAAAATAGTAAAATATAAAAAACAAAAAACTAATAGTGTTTGAGATTGTAAAAAAAGATAATATAATTTTAATAGGAAGTGTTAAAGTAAATGATATATAAAAAATATAAAATGCCCATTTTAATTGCTATTGTCAGTCTATGCATTTGTTTTTGCATTGGAAAATCATCAGTAGCTGAAGCAAAAGAAAAGCAAGAAAGTATATATGAAAATATTAGAAAGAATGAAAATATTGTATTCTTAGGGGACTCAATAACTGATTGGTACCCAATAGAAGATATATTTGGCGATTTACCAATTGTAAGAAGCGGGGTAGCAGGGTACGAAACAGACGATATCTTACAGAGAATGGATAGCATGGTATATATATATAATCCTACTAAAGTATTTATTTTAATCGGAACTAATGATATCAAATATTCAGAGGATGATGAGAAGAGAACTGCTGATAATATAAAAAAAATAATAGAAAATATCAAAAAAAACAGATCCAAATCTAATATATATTATCAATCAATTTATCCAATTAATCGAGATATGTATGCTGTCGAAGAAAGATATAATGATGAAATCCAAGAAATAAATAATATTATGAAAGACTATTGTATTAAAAATAATATTACATATATAGATATGTATAAAGAACTAGCAGATGAAAACGGTGATTTTAATAGGAAATACACATACGATGGTCTTCATCCAAATGAATTAGGTTATGCTAGAATAAGCCAAGTATTATCTAAATATATATATAATATTCAATAAAGCACATCACTATTGATGTGTTTTTCGTACTAAATAAAAAGATTGAAATGTACTGTTAATTTTATTATAATATTCTTGTTATAAAAAATGAAAAGAGGTATCTAAGTGAAGTCAGATATTGCAATCAAGGTAAGTAATGTTACAAAAGAGTTTAAATTGTATTACGATAAAGCACATACCTTAAAAGAAAAAATACTATTTTTTTCTAAGAAGAATAAAAATAAAAATGATGTTTTAAAAGTACTAAAAAATATAAATTTAGAAATAAAAAAAGGTGAAAGTGTAGCCCTAATAGGAACTAACGGTAGTGGTAAATCAACGCTACTTAAACTTATGACTAAAATAATATATCCAAATAAAGGAACAATAATAACAAATGGAAAATTAACGTCACTATTAGAATTAGGCGCAGGATTCCATGATGATTTTACAGGTAGAGAAAACATTTACTTTAATGCTTCTATATTTGGATTGACAAAAAAGGAAATAGATGAAAAGATTGACGAAATAATAGAGTTTTCTGAATTGGGAGAATTCATTGACAATCCAGTAAGAACATACTCATCAGGAATGTATATGAGACTTGCATTTTCTGTTGCAATAAACGTTCAAGCTGAAATACTTTTAATTGATGAAATCTTAGCAGTAGGAGATCAACATTTCCAAGATAAATGTTTTAATAAATTATTTGAATTAAAAAAATCTGGAAAAACAATAGTTATTGTTACACATAGTATGGATCAAGTAAAAAGATTTTGTAACCGTGCAATTTGGTTGTACAAAGGCGAAATACGAAAAGATGGAAAAGTTAGTGAAGTACTTGAGGAATATCTAAAGGTCTGTGGGTGATTAACATGAAGATATTTAAAGAATTATATAATTACAGAGAATTAATGAAAACAAATATAAAAAAAGAAATAAGAGGAAAATATAAGGGATCATGGCTAGGTGTTTTATGGACATTTTTGAATCCATTATTAATGCTTGCGGTTTATGCACTTGTATTTCCATATATTTTAAGAGTAAATGTTGAAAATTATACCATTTTTATGATTGTTGCTTTAATACCGTGGAATTTTTTTACAACTGCAATTCAAACAGGCACAGGATGTGTTGTAGCTAACGGCAATATATTAAAGAAAGTTTACTTCCCTAGAGAAATAATTCCAATTTCAATAACAACATCCCAATTAGTTAATTTTTTAATCACATGTTTAATAATGTTTATATTTATATTTGTAAGTGGAGTAGGATTCTCAATACACATACTATTATTACCAATACTAATCTTAATACAATTCATACTTACATTAGCAATAAACTTTGTATTATCGGCATTGACAGTATTTGCGCATGACATAGATCATTTTGTTAGTGTAGCATTAACACTTGGATTCTATGCAACGCCAATTGTATATCTATCAACTATGCTTCCGGAAAAGTTCCAATGGGCAATGAAAGTTAATCCAATGGCAGTACTAGTTGAGGCATATCGTTCAGTATTATATTATCATCAATTGCCTGATTTTAAATTGTTAGGTATATGGGTTGTCTTGAGTATTTTGTTCTTAGTGCTTGGATATTTAATATTTAAAAAGCTTGAAAAAAACTTTGTTGAAGAACTATAAGGATGCTGGGGCATCTTTTTTGGATTAATAATAACATATGTTATAATGTAGTTATGAAAGAGGGGAGAATATGGATTATACAAAACTACCAGGGAAAAAATTAAATAAATATGGAAAGTATACAAATAAAGAAAAACCTACCATAAGTATTGTTACTCCTTTTTACAATGGTGGAGAATTTGTAGAAGAAACATACAATTGTATTATGAATCAGACGTATCCATATTTTGAATGGATAATCGTTAATGATGGTTCTAAGGATGAAAAATCAAATAAGATAATTGAAGAAATATCAAAAAGAGATCCAAGAATTAAATATTATATGAAAGAAAATGCCGGTCCATCAATTGCAAGAGACTATGGAATATCAAAAGCAAGTAAAGATACAAAATATGTATTCTTTATAGATTGTGATGACCAAATGGACCCAACAATGTTGGAATGTTTGTATTGGGCATTAGAAACAAATAAAGATGCATCATTTGCATATACAGCAATGATTAATTTTGGTGATAAAGAGTTTCTTTGGGAAAAATATCTAACAATAGAACAAGAAAAAGAAGAAAACCTAATAAATATTGCTTCAATGGTTAGAAAAGAAGATTTACTAGAAGTTGGATGCTTTGGTATAAGAGAAAAAGCAATGTATGAAGATTGGAATTTATGGTTAAAGTTAATTAAAGCAGGTAAAAAGCCACTTAGGATAAATGCACCACTTTTTTGGTACCGTTTTTCATCAAATGGAGAATTTTCAAGAGCCAATAAAAATAAAGAAAAAGCAATGAAATATGTTAATGAAACAGCTAGTACAATTACAAATGATATATTAGAACCAATACAATATCCAAGATACGGTAATAGATATGCAAAATGCAAAGATTTTGAAATGATTTTGCCACAGTATCAAAAAAACAATCGTAAAACAATACTATTTATCTTTCCATGGATGGTAGTTGGAGGAGCAGATGTATTTAATCTTGAATTATTGAAAAGACTACCAAAGGATAAATATAACTCAATTGTATTAACAACGACACCAAACAGAAATCCACTTCGCCAAGAATTTGAGAATCATGCAACTATTTATGATATGTCATCGTTTATTGATAGAATAAATTACCAAGAATTTACTGATTATATTATAAAATCAAGAAATGTTGATGTAGTATTTATTTCAAATTCTGAATATGGATATTATATGACTCCATATTTAAAATCAAAGTATCCAACAATACCATTTATTGATTATATTCATTCAGTAGATAATGCAGACCCAAGAAGAGGAGTTGGCAGATGTAGTAGAGATGTAGATAATTATTTGTATGGAACATATTGTTGTAATAATTTTACAAAAAATCAGTTAAAGGAAAAATTTGACAAAACTAATGTTAGCACTGTTTACATTGGAACAGATCAAGATAAATTTGATGCAAAAAAATTTAATAAAAAAGAACTAAAGAAAAAATATGATCTACCTGAAGAGAAAAAGATTATATCTTTCATTGCTAGATTTTCAGAAGAAAAAAGACCAGAAATGTTTGTTGAAATTGCAAAAAGAATTCATGAAAAAGATAGTAATACATACTTTGTAATGGGTGGAGATGGCCCACTAATGGAGAATGTAAAAGAAAAAGTTAATAACAATTTTAAATTATTAGGAATGGTAACAAATAATGCTGAATTCTATGCATTTAGTGATATAACTATAAATTGTTCATCATTGGAGGGACTTGCATTAACATCGTATGAATCTCTTGCTATGTCTGTACCTGTAGTATCAACAGATGTCGGTGGACAAACAGAGTTAATTGATAATACAGTAGGAGGAATTGTTCATTATAATAAAAAAGCTACTAAAGAGGAAATCGATGATGAGATTAATCAATACGTTGAAGAAACTCTTAGAGTATTAAATAACTTAAAGCTACTTAAAGAAAATTGTAGAAGCAAAATAACTGAAAAATTTTCATTTAAAAAGATGGCAAGTACAATTGAAAATATTATTAATGAATCAATTGAAAAAGAAAAAAACAGAAAGATGGAATCAAGAGATAAAACAGAATATGAATTAGCATGTGAATCATTCTATACATTGTATTATAATTATACAAATGATTATTATGAGAAAAACTTAGGTGTGTACTTGACTGCTAAAAAAAGTAAATATCAGACATTCTATAGACACATTAGACAAAAACTTGAAATATATGGCGCAGTAAAAGAAGGAAAAGATATAATTGAGTTTGTAAGAAATGCTAAGAGATTTGCGGTAGAATTTTGTTATTTCATCAAAAGACTTATAAAGGCCATAATAGCAACCAATGTACTAATATTTAAAATTATAAAAAGGATAGTAACAAAGCCATTTAGAAAAAGGAATATTTAGATATCCTTTTTTTATTATTATTATTTGGTTAATTATCCTTTCTTTGTTATAATCTATATATAAGATATTGAAATAATAGAGGGTGAGGATGATTATGAAAAGGAAAATTTTACTATATGGTGTAAGTACATATAAGAACAAAGGTGTTGAAGCAATTATTAATTCAACACTAAATCAAATTGATTTTAAAGAAAATTCAGTAACTATAGCAAGTCATGATATAAATTATAATTCAACAAAATATAACAGTAAAAATAAAAATATAAGGCATTATAATAAAGATGACTTAACAGAAGAAGAAAAAAAATTAGAATTAAAATATCAAAACATGCCTTTCGATTACAATAATTTTGAATTGCTATATCAAAAGGATGTTGTAGAAGAAATAAAAAAATCTGATATTTGTGTATCAGTAGGTGGAGATAATTATTGTTATGACCATTGCTCATGGCTATATGCGTTAGATAACAAAAGTAATGAACTTGGTAAAAAAACAGTACTTTGGGGAGCTTCATTGTTTGAAAATATAAATGATTTGGAATTAATAGATAATCTAAAGAAATTTGATGTTTTGATAATAAGAGAAAGTCTTTCTTTAAGCGCCGTAAAAAAATTTATCCCAGAAGAAAAAATAATATATGCACCAGACCCTGCATTTTCACTAAAAATAAAAAAAGTAAAATTAGATTCATGGTACAAGAATAGAAAATATGTTGTATTAAATGCCTCACCATTAACCATAAAAACAAATGATGCATATAAAGCATTAGTAAAATTAATAGAACATATATTGAAAAATACAAAATATTCAATTTGTCTACTAGCTCATGTTATAACAGAAGATTGTGATGATAGGGAAATCCTTTTGAAATTAAAAAGAGCCTTTTCTAAAGAAGAAAGAATTTATTTTGAAAAAAATGATTATAACTGTACAGAATTGAAATATATAATATCAAATAGTGAATTAGCCGTTGTAGCAAGAACACATGCTTCAATTGCAGCTTATTCAACACTTGTTCCAACACTTGTTTTAGGATATAGTGTTAAATCAAAAGGAATTGCTAAAGATCTATTTGGAACCTATCAAAAATATGTATTAAATAGTAAAGAAATGAACTCTGAAAATTTAATTGAACATTTTGATTATATAAATGATAATAAAGAAAAGATTAAAAAAATATTAGAAGATATAATGCCTAATATAAAGGAACAAGCAGCTTCAATTTTTACAAAATTACTTGAAAAAATAGAAAGTCAAAATCTTAGAACTATTTGTCAAAAAGCAAAATGTACAGGCTGTGGGCTATGTGCAAGTATTTGTCCTACTAACGCTATAAGTATGAAAGAGGATAAAGAAGGATTTATATACCCTGTCATTGATTTAAATAAATGTATTAAATGTAATAAATGTAGAATGAATTGTCATATTTTAAATAACAAAAATAATGAAAAATATGAACCAGAAATTTATGCATTAAAAAATAAAAATATAAATGAGAGAATGTCTTCAACTTCTGGTGGAGCATTTAGTATTTTAGCAAAGAAGGTTTTTGAAGCAAACGGTATAGTATATGGTTGTGAGATGAAAGACCATATAGCAAGTCATATACGAGTTGATAATTATAATGATTTAGATAAAATAAGAGGATCAAAATATATTCAAAGCAAAACAACAAATATTTTTAAACAAGTAAAAGAAGATTTAAACAATAAAAAAATAGTATTATTTTCAGGAACCCCATGCCAAATTGGTGCACTAAAAACATTTATTGGTGATAATGATAAATTAATAACCGTTTCTGTAGTTTGTCACGGAATTATGAATACTAAACTACTAGATAAACACATAGATTCTCTTGAATTAGAAAACAATATGAAAATAACGGATTGGAAATTCAGAACAAAAGAACATAATGATTGGACAAAATCAGCCGTTTCATATAAAATTGGCGAGACACTAAATACTATAGAGTTTACAAAGGATAATTTAATGTTTTTATACTTAAAGAACGTAGTATTAAGGGACTCATGCTATAACTGTAAATATAAGGGTAATAATAAAGCGGATTTTATTCTTGGTGATTATTGGGGAATTGAAGTTACAAATCCTAACTTCGCAGACAAAAAAGGTGTTTCGGCACTAATTATAAATTCAGAAAAAGGTGCAAAATTTGCTAGAAAAGAATATTTAAAAAAATATGCAACAATAACTGAGGGCAATTATGAAGACTTTGTAAAGTATAATCCGTCATATATTTCATCAGAAAAAAGACCTTTATTAAGAAATACAGCATTATTACAAATAGATGACATACCATTTAACATATTATCTAATATTATTAGAGGTGAATATTTTAAGATTGAATACAATAACATTCAAAAAGAAATGAATAATCTTAGATTAGAGAATATAGAACTAGTAAATCAATTAAATAATATATATAATAGTAAAAGGTGGAAGGCAATTGATAAACCACTAAATATTATTAATAAAATAATAGGAAAAAACAAGAAAGCAGGTAGATAGCACATGATATTCTTGCATAAACCATACATAAAAAAAAGAAAAAACAATTCAAGACTATGTTTTGATATTGAGATAGATAAGATAAAAAAAAGCGTATTTTTTGAGGTTGAAAAAGAATATGAAGAGTTTTTATGTTCAGATAGAATAGATGCAATTTTAGTAGGCATACTATCTTATGCAATGAGAAATAATCATGATGTAAAAAGTGATAGCTACGTAACAGAAGAAATATTATTTAAAATTAATAATTATCTAATCCCATCTTTGACAAAATATGATTCAAATTTACACAATATAAATATAAATATAAAAACAAAAGAAGCATGTAAAAATCAAGGAAAAGTAGGAACTGGAATTTCATGTGGTGTTGATTCTCTACATGCATATTATTCTCATTATAATGAAGAAAATGAACAATATAAATTGACACATTTATGTATAAACAACGTAGGTGCCTTTAACAATACATATAAAGAAGAGGGCATTGAAAAAGTACGAGAAGAAAGATATAAAATATCAAATGAATTTGCAAAAGAGGTAAAATTACCAATTATAATTACAAATTCAAATATTGATGATGAAATAGAACAAGTACATTTATTTACGCACACATATACTTCTTCTTTTGCAGTTTTATGTATGCAAAAATTATGGAGAACGTATTATTATGGATCTTCAGGTTATGATATGTCAGAATTTAGTATAAAAGAAACATCAGAAAAAGATTGCGCAATATATGATATATTAGCGTTAGACTGCTTTAGTACAAATAATTTAAAAATATACTCAGAAGGTGCTTCAAAAGATAGACTTGAAAAAACTAAGTATATAGTAGATAGAAAATTAACAAAAAAATACTTATATGTATGTCTAAAAAAGGAATTTAATTGTAGTGTGTGTGATAAGTGTAGAAGAACATTATTAGCAATTGATGCACTAAATGTAAATCTTCAAGATTATAAAGATGTTTTTGATATAGATTACTATGAAAAAAATAAGGAAGAATATTACGAATGGATACAGAAAGAACATATGTGGAATAATAGTAGTATTAATGAGCCTACATATCAGTTGTTGTTAAAGAAAAAAGATTTCTGTGAGTATATAAAAAAATATGAACAACCAAAAGAAGAAAATGTTTTTGATTATAAAATAGAATATGAAAAAATAATTAACTCTAAAACATTTAAAATAGGTGACAGAATAATGTTTATTCCAAGAAATATAAAAAGAATAATTAGTAAGTGGTGGAAAAGATGAATAAATGTACAAAAAGGATAATTAGAATAATAATCATATTAGTAAGTGTACTAGCGATAAATGTATCTGCTAAATCAGATGGATGGATTCATAAAAATGGGAAAGACTATTATTATAAAAATAATCAATTAGTAGAAGAATTTCAAGAAATAGATGGTAAAACATATTTCTTTGGAATAGGTTCAAAAAGATTACTTCATGGCTGGCAAAATTATGAAGGAAAATTCTATGCGGATGAAGAAACAGGAGAAATAAAACAAGGTTGGCAAAAAATTGGAAAAGAAATATATTACATAAAAGATAATCATACTCTAGAAGGATTTCAAGAAATAGATGGGAAAAACTACTTTTTTGGAATAGGCTCAAATAGATTATTACATGGCTGGCAAAATTATGAAGGAAAATTCTAT
>CADCQR010000023.1 GCA_902803685.1 uncultured Erysipelotrichaceae bacterium | reverse complement strand
TATCAAATTTAACATATGAGAGAATGTATCAAATAGGTGCAAAATACAACGGAAAATAACGTGCGAAACAATCGCAAAGTAAACGGATGTTTATTTAAACATCAAATTTTTAATTATATATTACTACTAAAGTGTTGACTTTGCAATATATTAATGGTAATATTACAATATAAATTTGACATACATAAACGTTATGAGATGAGGTAATAACATATGAGTTTCAATTACAAACCGCTTTGGAAATTGCTTATTGATAAAGATATGTCTAAAAAAGAATTAATGAATAAAACAGGTATATCTAAATCAACAATAGATAAAATGTCACGTAGTGAGTATGTTTCTTTAGAAATAATAGATCGAATTTGTAATTATTTTCGGTGCGATGTTAGTGATATTTTAATGCATACTAATGAGGGGTAGAAGATGAGTGCAGGTTATGTTAAGAGGTCTGGAACCTTTGTCTTAAACAAAAATGAATCCATACATAGGTGGTATTCTTATTTGGAAGGATACTCTTATTGTTTAATTGAGGATATTATTGATGAAATAGGTGCTGAAAATATAAAAAATATATATGATCCTTTCTGTGGAACAGGAACAACTGTTCTTGTAGCTTCATCCAAAGGAATAAAATCATGTTATACTGAGTCAAATCCATTTATGCAATGTGTAATAGAGGCAAAAATTAATGCTGTAAAAAGACTTAGAGAAAATAATATAAAAAGCCATAATTTAGAAAAATTTATTATAGCGATCAATAATAGACAACAATATATTTTAGATAATAAATCTGAATATGAATGGGAGGGATTTGAAAAATATTTTGATGAAAATGTATTATGCCAAATAAGATATTTATATAGATATACTTCAATAATAGATGATAATGACTCAAGATTAATAGCCAAAGTTCTTTTAGCTTCAATTATTGTTCGTTCATCAAATATGGTGCGACAG
The DNA here is from genome assembly GCA_902803685.1 of uncultured Erysipelotrichaceae bacterium. The sequence goes on along the minus strand of CADCQR010000023.1, from coordinate 1,985 downwards.
GGTGATCTTCGTTTTGCAAAAGAAAAAGAAAAAAAACAAAGCGATAAAGAAGTTTTGCATAACTATATTAGCAAATTAGAGGAAGCTATCAAAGATATAGAAAGTAATGATTGTCCTACATTAAGTGAAACAATAAAACTCGCTGATGATGCAAGAAATATTGAAATTGTAAATGATGTTGACTGTGTAATAACTTCTCCCCCATATCTAAATGGAACTAATTATATAAGAAATACAAAATTAGAACTAAAATTATTAGAATTCATTTCTTCCGAATCTGAATTGCCATTATTTCATTCGAAAGGTATTATTGCTGGCATTAACAATGTTTCAAAAAGAAATGCAGACATCCCTATATTGGATGTGATAAAACCATATGTAAATATGCTTGAACCAGTAGCTTACGATAAACGAATTACTAAGATGGTAGCAGGCTATTTTTATGATATGGATAATGTTATAAATAAATTGTCAATAGCATTGAAAGATAATGGCTACTTCATAATGGATATTGGCGATTCTCAGTTTGCTGGAATACACATTCCTACACACGAAATTTTAAAGTGTATCTGTTATTCTCATGGCTTTAATATTTTTGATGAAAACATACTGAGAGAACGGAGATCAAAAAATGGAATGATTTTATCTCAAAGATTATTGAAATTTAAATTGAGGAAATGAGGAAACAAGAAATTGTCTAAAAATTGCAAATATAAGGACACCGCAAAAAAATTTATTTCCGAGTTGCCATACAAAAAATATCCTTATTCTGGAAGAAATTGGGGACATTCTTGGCATTCACTATGTTCTTATCATGGTAAATTGAAACCATCAATAGCATATTTTTTGGTTAATAATTTCACAGAAAAGGGAGATATTGTTTTAGATCCATTATGTGGTGTCGGAACTATACCGTTAGAAGCTTGCTTGCAGGGAAGAATAGGGGTAGGAAATGATTTAAGTCAATTGGCATATGTGGTAACTAAGGCAAAACTTGAAAAACCCTCTTTTAACGATGTAATGGAATCATTATATTCTCTTTCAAATTATATTAACTCAACTGTACATCTTTCTGAAATTGACGAAGATATAGTAAAGTACAGTACATTTGGATTTAATGGAGCATTAATTTCATATTTTCATAATGATACATTTAGAGAAATACTTTGTGCAAGAAGATATTATATAAAAAAAATAGATAACCTTTCATCTGCAGAATCAATGGTTTTTTCATGTTTATTACATGTTTTGCATGGAAATCGTCCATATGCACTATCTCGTTGTTCACATCCATTAACCCCATATGCTCCTAAAGGAGATTTTGAGTATAAAAATGTCATTGAACATATCAATAGAAAAATAGAATCAGCTTATAGTGAAAAAAATTTTACCGATTATACACTTGGAAATTCAATATGGGGAGATTATAATGAATTAAAAAAATATAATATCCTGGCGGATGAAATTATTTGTTCTCCTCCATTTGCGGACTCGATTAAATTCTATATGCAGAATTGGATGCGACTGTGGTTATGTGGTTGGGAATTGGATAATTTTAAAAATGCAGATAAGATATTCATTGATCAAAGACAAAAAAAAGATTTTGATATTTATTTATCGTTTTTTGAAATATGTTCTAAACTACTTAAACCTAAAGGTAAAGTTATACTACATCTTGGCAAAACACAAAAAGTTGATATGGCTAATGAATTATCTGTTCGTGCAGAGCCTTTTTTTAATGAAATCTATAGAGGAGAAGAAAATGTTGAAGATATAGAAAAACATGGAATTAAAGATAAAGGAGCAACTTTAGTTCATCAATTTTTATTTCTTGAAAAAAAATAAAATTTTGCAAAGACATTATAACTAATCAGTGGCTGTTGTGTACACAACAGCCACTTTTATCTTTTATATTTTTGTGTCGTCTATTGTTATTGTTTGGGGATATTGTCTTTTTATATTATAATAATCTTTTACTAAATCTA
>CADCQR010000022.1 GCA_902803685.1 uncultured Erysipelotrichaceae bacterium | reverse complement strand
TTGATAGGATGCTTATTAATAATCAATATGACAGTCAAAAAGCCTCAGAAATTCTTTCCTATTATGAATCCTCAAAAGAGAATGTAATGAATGTTCTTAGTTTATTAAAAATACTTGCAGATAATGAACCAATTACAAATTATTGCCAATATAATAGGTTGGGTGATAACGAAGATGTGTTTGATCTTAAACCCTCTGAAATGAGATTGAAACTCATAAATATGATTGAGAGTATGGATTCTCAAAGCTGTGCAGTAGTATCACTTCTATTGTTTGCAGGGGCTGCTTTGGAGTCGGAGTATAAAATAGCGGTAGTAGAAGAAGAGAGAGATAAAGATTTTCTTAAAATAATAGAGATTGTTTTAAATGATTATAAGGAATATATTTCTTTCGATGGAGAAATACCAAATGAAAAAATGTGTGAAGATTTATTTGGAAAAGGATATAAAGTGACTTATAAGTGGCTTAGTTGCTCGGTTAAATTAATTGATAATATAGCATCAAAAAATTAATGTGTATGAATCGATTGATAAGATAATTGTAGACATTATCAAGATGGATTATGTAATAATTGGATTTAGTATCCTTTTTTCGGATTGTGACCTACATTACTGCGAACAAAAAATACAAGCAACCGTCCTAAGAAGATTCTCACTTCAAAGGACGGTCTTTTTCTTTATCAAAATCCAGCAATACCCATAAACCCACGCATTTCATCAGCATTCAGCTCCAACCCACGTCCGATATTCTCAACAAGCTGCTGAGAATAGGTGTGGCTGCCTTTTTTGATGTTTACAATGTTCATCGGTGAAATAATGCATTTGCGGGCGAGTGTTATATCGTCCATGTGTTTTTCGGTCATGTAGAAACTGATAAGTAATGGTAAATCTGTATTAATAGCATATTCCTTTCTAAAATGATTTTTCAATAACAACCTTATTAGGATTCCCATCCGGACTGATCCATTCATCCATAGCACTCTCCGGCAATATCAGCGGCATACGGTTGTGTATCTCTCTCAGTGCATCTGTAGGCGATAGTGTAAGAACTGCGAAAATCGGATACTTCAAATTATGTTAAAATGTGGACTTGAAAAAAATGTCGAAATCATTTATAATAATAAATGGTTGTATTACAGTAAGAGGTATTTCTACGAAATGTTATAAGAAAATCCAGAATGCAGAAATAGGGAATGTAGTGGTGGAGCGAAATGTAGAAACCATTATTTACCTAAAAATCAAGAGGTTTTAGAAATGTTTTTTCCTCGTCTGAAATTAATCTTAGTGACTGTAATAGACTTCCTCGGAAACTAAAACTATTCATCAAAATGTATAGTGTCACAAAGTCTTAATATCGCATTTTTGCATACATTTGTAAAACAAAAAATAAGTTTCCGAGGAAGTCTAATGTATATATGAGTTTCTATTTTTTTACTTAGGAGTTTTTATGGATAACAAATCAATATTTTTTTTTTTTTTTTTTGACATACATATTAATTAAAGAAAGCGATATAAGTGATATTCATATAAATAAAATGGTTGATTCACTAAAAAGCTATAAATCAGTAGGAATTAAGAACATTATTATCATTATTTCGGGTGATATTACTCAGTCTGGCAGTGTATCCCAGTTTAATAACGCAAGGAAACTATTGGGGAGTTTGATAGTTAGATTGAATAAAGCTTTTATGTGTAAATGTACAGTTTTAGTCGTACCCGGCAATCATGATGTTAATCATAATAATTCCCCCTTGGATTTATCTTATTTAAAAAACGATCAGTATTCAAAAAGAGAGATGATTGAATATAAAAAGCTAGAATCATTTTATGCTTTTTCTAAGTTTAATCATTGCTTTGAAGCTTCAGAGATATACGCTGATAAAAAAGTAATTAGCATTGGAGATTTAAAAATACAAATTAATTTAATTAATAATGCCATTTTTTCAACCCTCGATCAATATAAAGGACTTTTATACATTCCTGATAACGTAATTGACGTGTTAGCGAAGAATTCAGATGCAGATTTTATAATTTCTATCATGCATCATGCTCCTGATTTTTATAGAGATGTAATAAAGAATAAAATAGAGGATACTGTAATCAAGAAAAGTAATATAGTTTTCCATGGACATGAACATTATAATTACAGTAAGCAAACATCATTTAACGGGTCACCGGAAACTATAATACAATCTGGCGGTTGTCTTTGTAATAACGGAGATTGGAGTGAAAGCTCCTATATTGTTGGTGTATTAAATCCATACTCTTTGGAATATAGCCATCACAAGTATACTTGGAATGAGCAATCAAATCAATATGAACATGATGATGTGAAAACCGAACAGATAAAGCACGAAAAAACTGTTCTGAATATAACAGATGACTTCGAAGAATTCATAAAATATGACAACAATGATAGCTATTATAGCTTCCCTTCAATAGTTTTCCATGAAAATAACTCCACTGAAGACTCATTAATTGTTTCTTATGAAAGTTTTATTGAGGAATTAGTAAAGTATCACTATTCTATGATTGTCGGTTCAGGTAATGTTGGAAAAACTACATTACTAAAGCATATATTTACATCTTTTGCAAATAACAACTATGTTTTATTTGGAAGTCCAGAAAAGCTTATTGAAAAAAGTGCTAATAAACGACAGAATATCGATAAGCTTATTAGAGCATTATTTGAAGATGTTTATGGAAACGACAAGAGCAAATGGCAAGCATTTGAGCAATCCGATAAGGATAGTTGTATTTTCATTTTAGACGATTTTGAGCAGATAGATGGGATAAACATAAGAGATTTTTTCCAAGCATTAAGTAGTAGATTCGGAACTGTTATTATTTCCAATTCTCGCACTATAGATTTTAACCCATACAATATTAACATCGAAGATCAAGAAGCAATAGCTAGATTCGAAATAAAGCCTCCAGTTGGTCATAAACGCCGAGAAATAGTTAGAGCTGTAGTAAAAGAGAAAGCAGATGATAAATCAGAAAAGAATATAGAACAAATTGTTAACCAAATTGATCAATTATTCAAAACTCATTTAAATATTATCCCGCCAGAACCCTATTACATTATTCAAATTGCAGAAAATTTTATGAACAATGTTGGTGAAGCAATTTACAAAAACACTAATGCTTTCAGTAAAGTGTTTGAAGCTAATCTAACTAATAGAATTGATAATGCATTGAACAATAGTTATAAGAATAGGAACATAACGGTTGATTTAGTATATGTATTGTTTGGAAGAATTGCATACTATATACATTTCAACAAGGCATATCCTATTAAACGAAAACAAATCGAAAAGATAATTGATGAGTATAATAGAGATTACGGTAATCAACTTGAAACTGAAGATATTATTCGTATTGCTAAAACAGCAAAAATAATTACAGATACTGAGGAAAGTAGCGAAGCTTATAGATTTAGAAATAAAAGCATTTTGGCATATTTTGTAGCCAAGGAGATAATATTTAGAAAAGATCATGATGCATTATATGATGTAATTAATAAAGCTTGTATAAATATTTGTACAGACATCCTCCTCTTTGTTATCTACTTAACAGACGAAACATCTATTTTAATAGAAATATTAAAATACATACAAAAAACAACGTTATTAGATGAATCTTGGAGTGAATTTGACATTACTAATACTATGCCTTCATTTATAAAAGGATGTGTGCCTCCATCTATTTCCGAAAGAGCACTAAACAAAAAAGATGAAAAAAAACGAATTGAAAAATCTGAAGAGAAAGTCGAAGAATTAATGGTTAAGGAGTTTTCAATTAGAGATATTTATGATTGGGATGATTCAATCATAGATGAACTGAATAATAAATTGATTAGAATGACATCTTTACTTCAGATAGTTTCAAAATCACTTCCATGTTTTGAGCACATTTTAAAGAAAGATGAAAAAGCGGCACTAATAAAGATTTTGTACACACTCCCGAACAGAATTTTTATGTTTTGGTGTAACGCAATAGAGGGAAATTTTAAGGAAATAATTGACGAACTAAAAACTCATCCTTATTTAGCAAATAAGAAAGCAAAAATGAGAGATCATGAATTTGATTCACTAGTTAAAGCTGACTTTGTGCGGTATTCGCTAAATCTTTTGCTGAATTTATACTATATTTCAGTATTAAATGCTACAAGCAAGAATACATTTCAATATTTTAAAAAAATCGAATTGTTTGATTTTCAAGAAAAACCGACTTATCAACTAGAACACCTCATGTTTATCGAACAAATTCAAGATTCACCTGAATTTGTTACAACTGCCCTAGAAATGAATAAAACCTCAAGAGATAGATTTTTCTCTTATATGTTACAAAGCATTGTCCGTCATGGACTAATTACAAGGGATGATACTAAGGATAATGTGGATCGACTGGAGAGCAAATTTTTTCCTAAACTAAAAAAGCCCCTTCTAATTGAAAGGGCTAAAGACAAATATTCAAAAAGGTAGTAACGTGCAAGTCCTGCCCTTGCTGGTCGTTATTTACTGAGTAAACGACCTATTCTCAGTAAATTGAATGCATATCATATCGCTACGCTGACGTTACTACAATATTATTATATTCAAATAATAGTTAAAAAATTCATCTTATTAAATTAAAACTAGATTTTCAGTGTTTTTTTCACTAACTCATGAGACTCTCTCAAATCTTGTGTAAACCTCCGATAAGGTGTAAAATAGAATCACCGAATTGGAGGTTTTTAAAATGGCAAGAAAGAAACGCACACCCGAGGAAAACGAACGCAGAGAAAAAATCAGAGAACTGCTCAGGCTTTCAAATGTCGGAAGTATGGAGGATATTCAGAATCTGTTCAAGGAAACAATTGCGGAATTCATGGAAAACGGTCTTGAAGCAGAACTGGACGACGAACTCGGATACGGCAGGTATGATTACAGGCACAAGGAGACCGACAACAGCCGGAACGGTCACAGCAGTAAAACGCTGCGCACAAGCTTTGGTGATGTTGAAGTGTCCGTTCCCCGAGACAGGAAGGGCGAATTTGAGCCTCAGGTGCTCAAAAAGAATCAGACGAGTATCAGT
>CADCQR010000021.1 GCA_902803685.1 uncultured Erysipelotrichaceae bacterium | reverse complement strand
CAAATGGTCTAAAAATACCTAAAATCAATCTTCCATTCTTTGTATTAGCCGGTATTAAATAATTATTCATCTATATCACACACCCTTTATATTATAGTTAAATTCTGGCCTTGGTGGCGGGCCACCGCCTGGAGGAGCTGATGGTGGTCTTCTTACTCTTCCACCATGTCCAGTGCTTGCAAATGTAGAATCGTCTACAGTACCTTCAAATCCCTTAGGATCTCTTTTTTGACCACCGATTTTTTCTCTGAACTGAGAATCAAGCTTTTCCATAGTAAGACCATTATTAAGCTCATCAAAAATTCTATTATATTCTGCATCATTATCCGGATCCCCCAACTCAGTTCCAAAAGCTTTAAAAGCAGAACGATAAGTTCCTGTCTTATGCGTACCAAATTCCCTAGTATCAATAACCCTAGGATTAACACCCAATTGAGCTCTTCCCTCATCCATTGCTTTATAGCGCTTCTGTGCTTTGGCGAAATACGTTCCTGTTGTAGCAGCTAATTTTTTTGCAGCATTATATGCATCAAGGTTTGCTTGTGAAGGATCATGCTGATAATCAAGCTCTGCTTTTTTTAATCTGTTCTGTGCTTCTATATTAAGTGCTTCATATTGGTCCATCATGAATTTAGCATCTGCCATATGATATGCACCCATACCCATCATCCGCGCACGGCGCTCTCTAGCTTGATAATTCAAGAAATCGTTAGCTCTACCAATAAATCCACCTTGAGCATCTTTATCACCTGTTCTAATTTTTGCCATTAAATCACTATTTTGTGACCATGCAGAACCTAGAGGTACTGGCTTCCCCTGATTATTACCTTGAATTTGCGCCCTTGCACCATTCAACATACCTAAACCAAAACCAGCAAGTCCTCCGCCTCCAGCAGCCATTGCTGTACCACCAAGCAATCCTGCCAATCCAATGTTTGACATTGTTCCTTGCAATCCCAATGTATCTCTTATAAACTTTGGAGCTTGAGAGGCAAATAAAAGTAAGCCAATAACTACAAATATAAAAGCTATCGTATTCACAGCTATACCACCAATATCACCTGAAAAGTCTAACCCTATAAGACCATTTTCCATTATATCCGAAATTATAAATAAAACAAAATATATTATTGCTAATCTTACAAATAAGTCAATATATGTGGATGTCAATATTTTTACCCAATTGGCAAAGGCACCTTTTTTAGCTTGTTCTGGTTCCATATAACTTATAATCGGTATTGGTGCCAATAATCGCAAGAATGCTATTTTACAAGCTCTAATCGCTATATCAACAGTAAATGAAAAAAATACTACAGCACAAATAATAGCCGCTATACCACCAATAATCGGTGTGTAGCTATAGGCATATACACTACCACATTCTGTATTTATTTCTGAACCCAACAAATCACCCGGTTCATCTGCCTTTTGATAATTATCAATAATTTTTTGATCCGTACAATTTGAATCTATCTGAACAAAAGCCTTTAAAAAAGTTACAGAAAACTTTTTCCCAACCTCGCTCAAATCACCATTCGTAGACTTTGAAGTATCATTACCAATAATGATTTTTCCTATTACATTTTGTTTCAAAACACGAGATTGTAAATCATATAAGGTTCCAAATAAAATACCATTATTATTAATCTGCCTTTCAAATGTATTTCTTGGATTTGGCATATTAATTGGTACTAATGCCACTAACATTATTAAGCACAATATTACCCTAGAAATTATCTTTGAAAAACCATTTTGTTTATCCGTAATAAGATCAGGATTAGCAATGGCTTGTACTATAGTTATAGTTAATTTAAACACCATAAATACGCCAAGTACCAATTGGACTCTTGCAAAAATATCTCTTATTGTCTGATTAGTAAAAAATTCAACACCTGATACAACGAAGAAAATCTGATATGCACATTCCAAAAGCCAATAACTTATAGAATCCAAAATTGATAAGATTAAACGTATCGCTTTAGATATCATATCTGGCTTACCATTAACCATAGAGAATCACCTCTTTTTATTTTTTATTATTCTAGCGAACATACACCGCTAGTTATTCCAAAAATATCTAATAAGACATCAACAATTAAAGGAACAAAGAATAAAGCAACTACTAAAAGCAATCTATGTATTAATTTCTTATATGCTTTTTGCATAGTTTCATCATCACCGACAACTATCGCTTTACCAAAATCAATACTACCCATAACTATAACTATTATAGGTCCAAGTATTCTTATATAACTTAAAATTCTTTTAAGTAACCACGCTACTGAATTTTCATCATTAGGGTCACCTAAAGCAGATTCCTTACAATCATCTGCTCCTAGAGCTCCTAAATACGAAGTAGAACCATACCCTTGACCATCATTAAAACTTAAATCGCTATTACATTCTTTACCATCTAATGATAATTTATATGTTCTTATATTATTTTTCTCAGTTACACATCTATATATATCTATTTTTACATCTTCATTTATCAATAAAGCATTTTTAAGTGATTTATCTATATTTACTATATCATTATTATTAACTTTTATGGAATCATTAATGTCGTAAAAATTAACATTATCAACACTCCACTCTATCATATTATCAGTCATAACTCTAAAAACCGGTATAAAATAAGCTTTAGATCCATAGATTCCAACTGCATTCCCAATCTTTGTATCTTTTACTTGTTTAGTTGAACTTTTTAAATATTGACAGTTTCCATTGCAGATTGCTTTATCCCTTGAATTCAAAAAAATAGTTCTAAAAAGCTCATTTTCTTCTACTACTAAACTCGGACAAATAGTTCCTCCATTCGAAGTCCCTGATGATAAAACAAAATTTCCTTCAAAATTGTCACTAAAATAAGTTTCTTTTCCGTAAAACTTATCACCATCATTAAATGGTAATGTTAATTTATCCTCTTTTAAATAAAATTTATATTCTAAATTTTCATATTTATATACACATTCTAATTCTTTTGCGTTTATATTAAAGGGAGTTATTATCATGACTCCTAATATAATAATTAGAGCTGTAAAAACGCTTTTTTTCATACTTTTCCCACTCCAGACAAACAATATCACATGTATTGTAACATAAAAAAAATAAAATAGCAATCATTTGCTATTTCATAACCCAAACGTTTTATTTCTTAGAAGCTGCATTCCAACATGTATTCCATCCACCAGTATTTTGGTCAGTTGCACCTATTGCTATCATATCCATAATAACAGATACAAATGTAACAACAAAGAATATTGCTGCTGCATATATACATCTCTTTATGAGTCTTCCTTGTGCTGCCTTAACTTCTTTTTCATCACTAGCTATTACCGCTTTTCCTAAATCAACTACACCAAATATTATTAATAAGATTGGAATAACAATTTGTACAACTGGATATAATCCTTGTCTTAATATTTTTACAATAGGAAGTAGACCACCGCAACCATCATCTATTCCAATTTGAAATAATTTTGACATACACATCTCTCCTTCAATAAGACTATGATACATTATATCAATGTTCTTGTCAATTAATTATATGAATGTTTTCGTTGTATAACATCATATAACACATAATAAACATTACTACTTTCTAAATAGTCCAAATATTTTTCCTCCAGAAAAAGAAAAACTACTATTACTAATTAAGTTAATTTTTTTTAAAAAATCTGTTATAACAGAATTCCGTTTTCTGTCGTTCAAAGGTGGCATATTATACAATATTTTTATACCGGATTCATACTCAAATTCCGAAACTTCTTTTGGAGTCAAAAGACTTTTATTTAATATAACCTTCTTATTTTTTAACGAACTAATAATGACTTTATTAACTCTTATCAAAGTGTTTAATTTAATGACACTAGGTTCTATCAAGTAAATAATTTCAGTACATAAATCTTCTTTTCTACAATTATTTAAATCGACCAAAATAACTTTGGCTGAATCTAAACTTTTTATTAATCCTCCAACTTCATTAGATGTTGAAGATAGCATTAATTTATCTCCATATGACAGAAAATCTTTTTTATCAATTTCAATAGCAACAACTTTATTATTATAAATTGTTGAAAGTTCATTTTTCATCATATAAATTAAAGATGTAGCCCCAGCATTTTGAGTAACATTTTTAATGCCTAAAATGATTTGACGTCCTTCTATATTACTAATACTACTTAAATTTTGAGTAGCATCAGGAGTATAATTATGTCCTTTTGAATCAAAATTACCATTATCATGCTTTTGCGATTTATTTTCAGAAGAAACGCCAGTAGGACGACCACCATTAGATAATTTCACGATATTTTCAACATCTTTAAATGTATTAGACTTGTTAATTAAAAATTTAACTCCCACAACATTGGTAGTAAAATTGTATAACCCAAATGATATCAAATTAGACAAAAATCCAGATGTGCATAAGTCACTACCTTCTGGTAAATAAAAAATGACTTTATCCGGATTTAAACCATTAGCAATTATTTTATAAGTGCTAGGAACATTGTATGATTTAAGGGCTGTGACATCAATAATCATCTTATTATAAAAGAAATCTTTAAACATTTTTACAACTTCGTTGGCATCAAACAAGCCAGTCACGCTTTTAATTATGTCCACATCAATGGACTGCAGTTGCTCTTTCTGTTCATTTAAGACGAGTACATTCATTAATCACACCCCTCTTTCATCTATTTCCATTCTTTTGTTCTAATTGTTTTCGTATCACCAGTTACTTGAAACGTATTCATACCTGCCATAGCTTTGTTAATAATCGGTATATCTAAAGTTATTTGGGTTACTATCTTGTAATGAAAAACATCGCTACTACCTTCATTTATTCTACAATAACAAAAGCCATTAGTACACTTAGAATGCGACATATCACATTCAGCCGAACTAGGCATAGTTGGCGTATTACTTGTATCATACCCAACAGATTTCATATAACTAACTATAACATTCATGCACTCTGCATTATCCGGATTACCTTCATACTGCTCAAATGTAGATATAATCTTATTCTTTACTTTGAAAGCTTTTGTATAACTAACATTGAATGCAAGATAACCAGATACGATTACCATAAATACCACAATTATGACTAAGTTCACTAAGCCACCAAACGCATCACGCATATATTACTACCCTCTAACTATATACCCTGTCGTCGTTCCTTCTGAACTAGAACTAACATTACTCCATTGTGAATTAATTGAAGTCTTAATCGTAGGCCATAAAAGCCAGAAAAACCCAATAATTGCAGCAATAGCAATCATGGTAATAACTGTCAATTGTAATTCCCCTGTAGCTGCCTTCATTAATTATCACTCCTTTCTTACTTTATTTCATTATAACAAAGCATATTTCAATTTTCAATATTTTTTATATGCTAAATATCATAAACATTGATATTAAAATTATCAACATTACTCCAACACCAGTTACAACAAGCATAATCATAGTCTGTTGTTCCATATGATTAAGCCTTTCCTTATACTTTGTTTCTCTGGCCTTATTTTGTAATGAAGAAACTGTCCTTGAAAACATCATCAATCTGTCTTGCTTTTTTTCTTGAGAACCAATACCTAAACGGTATAATAACCTCATCATACGCATCGAATCTCTTACTGGATATGTATTTGAAAATTCCATATACGGATCTACAGATGAATCTCCTGCATTAATCCTATCAATCATCTTCCTCAATCCTGGTCTAAAAATCTCTGGTGCATCATCTATAGATTTTCCAATTGCCACTGGAACAGTATAATGCTGTATTAATATTTCTAATGTTTTCAAATAATAAGGTAGCATTATATCTATTTCATGCAAATGAGCCTTGTAATAATTTTTTAACTGCATATAGTTTACTTTAAAAGCAAAGAAAGCCACTGCCGCAGATAATACTAAGTTTAAGAAGAATTGAGAATTAACAAAATCTAAAGAACTTCCACCGCTCATAGAGAATGCTAGTACTATAAAAAACATAACAATAGCAAATGTAACACGCTTCATATAAAGCTGATCAGCATCAGCGTCTTCACCATATCGTGCATAAACTAAGAATGTATAATCCTCTTCTCTAATTAGTTCCAAATACTTTTGGTTATCTGCAAAAAACTTATTTTTGTCTATAGTATTATTGTAAACTAATATAAACATAAGTATTGCGCCTACTATCAATATTTCCATTATTCAGCACCCACATTCTCATTATAATATTTTTCCCCTTTTAAAAGGAAATATGTATTTACAATTAACACAGCATGCAATAAAAACTGTATAAAGAATCTATCCAATAATAACAAATAAGTTTCTCTACCTAATAAATATTGTATCAGCATAACCATTAAATATAGCATAATACCAAACTGAAGAAACGACTTGTGAAAGTTTTGTCTTTCAATTCTATCTCTATATACACTTTCAATTAGCATATCTATATCAGTTTGCATATTATCTAAAGAGTCTGCTGTATTCTGCGCACCTTCTTTTGTAATTTGTAAAAACAACTGATGCATATTCTTTACGATATAGTAAGGATAAAGTTTTGACATATAATCAAGAGACTCATCAATGGTACCATTTTTATAGGCTAAATCTATCATATGATTAACATCACTTAAAACAGGATCTTCCAATACTCCAGATGATCTTACACCTTCTAACGCTTTAACAAATGACTGTGTAGTAGCAAATTCCATTATTGTATTTGAAGTATATACTTGTATCTGTTCAAAAATAAATTCAGAATAGACTTTATTACACCTTAGATATGCCAAATATGGAATAAACATAACGGCTATTATCATATATATTATACTTATGATGAGGTTATAAAAATATAAGAAAGTGACAATTCCTGCAAAACCAGCAATCAAAAGAACCTGAATCGCATATTGCCTAGGAGTATATTCTTGACCCAATTCCTTTGTCTTCTCTCTTACAACTTTAAAAGAATATGGTGCAAATTTATCATACATATCCTGAACTTGACCAGTCACATATTTCCCTACATTTTCACCTTTATAATTTCTATATAAATATATAGCCAAAGCAAAAACAGCTATAATAAATAATTCCTCTATATACATATTTTACCTCCTAATCCGTTGGCAGTGTACTTAAACTTGGTAATGTTCCAAGATTTGCATTTTGTGACATAGCAATGCTATTTTGCTGCGGAGTGTTCCTCAAGTTTTGCGCATTTGTTTGTTGATTTATGACTTGATTATTTACCATATTACTAGCCATAGTTTGAACCGCTGCCTGACGCGGCATCTGTTGAACATTTTGCTGAAGTATTTGTGCATTTGGCTGTTGCAAATTATTTGTTGGTGGTAAAATCGTTTGTTGAGGATTAGATACCTGTGATGGAGCCCGAACAGTTTGATTGTTATTTACTGAAACAGGTGTGCTATTACCAGTGCTATTAATACTAGGCGCCATTTTGCTATTTATTTGACTATCGTTCAAATTATCATTATTTATATTTTTAGGAACGTTATCAATATTTACCTTCATTTCAGTAGGTAACTGTTTAATAATGTCAGGTATTTCAATATTTTGATTTTCTATATACTCTAACAAATGATTACTTGGTCTAATCATTTCTTCTTTACCCATATATTTTCTATATATCGTATGACTTACTGGTTCATTATTATCATCAACATAGAATTCAGTAACTTCATCCAATTCACGATGAAATTTACCATATTCCTTGCTATAAAATGCCTTTATATGCACACCAATCTGTATATACCTATATATGGTATTTAAGAATTGATTAACATCCAAATCTGTTTCCATCAGCGAATATAAACGATATGGAATAGCCGAAGCTTTATCAGCGTGAATTGTTGACAAAATATTGTGCCCTGATGAAATAGAATTGCGTACAGCAGATACTGCCTCAGCAGAACGAACCTCTGACAATAATATCCACTTAGGATTCTGACGCATACAAGTAACTAGTACATCTGAGTAACTTGCTATATTATTTGTTTTCATAGCCACAATATCTCTTTGCGGAAATATCTTATCCAAATGCAATTCCAAAGTATCTTCAATAGTTATTATTTTTTCATTAGATTTTGTATGTGAAGCAAGATACTTTACAAACTCTGTTTTTCCGGAGCCAGTCTCGCCGGCAACCATAATATTACAATGACCCTCTACACATTTCATTAAAAAATCATGAATATTTTCTGTAAAATAGTCTTCACTCAACAATTTATTTTTTTCTAGACGTATCTTAGCAGGAGTTTTACGTATAACTAAAGCAATACCATTAGTTGCTATAGACTGATGTACAAAGTTCATACGTAACTCAGCTGACTCTGCATCTAAAAACGGTTTAGCATTATTAAATGTCGTTCCCATAACATTTGAACATTGAAAAGCCAATTTTTCTACAAATTCTGAAGTAGCACCTTCTACCTCTACTCTCATGGATCCTTGGTTTAGAGAACGAATCCATATTTGACCACCATTGTCATAAGATATATCCGTTATATCATCATCGTCCAGCAATGGTTTAAAGGGGCCAAAGTCTAATTTATCAAATATTGTTCCTTGCATTTTTTACCCCTCCTTTCAATAATCAGTCCAAACTGTTACGTTGTTAATCCAATCTTTCATACTACTACTTGGATTTTCAACCTCTTTTTCGACCTCTGATGGTTTTTCATTAGTTGGAACAGGCACAATCTGTGAACTATAAGTTCTTAAATACTCCGTCTTCTTTAGTAAAATATAATATTCCTCTGGTATCGCAAAAATAATCATAGCAGGAGTTCTTTTCGTATCAGTACTATCAAAAACAGCATTACCACTACGATCTTTAACAGCAATAATCTTTACATGAGACAAAAGCTTAGCAAACATAATTTTTGAATCTTTAGATTGAAAATTGTTAGAAGAGCTAGATGTATCAGCATCATCGTTTCTTTCAACTTTGACCCAAACATCAATATAATTTCCAGGATACATTGAATTTCCATAAGTACTTCTTGCATTAACATCCAAACTATATAGAACATAACCGCTAGGATAATCTAATATGATATTAGCTGGCAGTTTTTCTTTATCAACAACAGTTCTAGTATAAAATAAACTCCCCTTTGGAATAACTGTGTCTGCGTTTGAATATTTATCAACAACAAGTTGAGCAGACGTAATTACATCCCCCTCAAGCATTGATGGTGGAACTTTTGTCGTCCCAACCATTTTCGAAGTAATTTGTGTTCCACTAGCTATTTTTACCTTTGCATACGGAACTTCAATTGGTCTTGTTGCCGAATTTATTCTATTGTTATAACTGAAGAAAATAATCGCAATGGAAAGAACCAATCCAAATAATGTTACTGTAGTCTTATTTATAAAAATTCGTTTTATACCAAAACTCGCATTTCCCATCTTTATTCCCCTCTCTATTTTCTCTATAATAATTTTAGCATATTTAGATAAAATGTCAATTAACCTTAAATAAACCTTACATTTTTTTTATATACTTCTTAAATATTACATTAAAAGGGGTGTATATCTGTAAATCCGTTGTCAATAACCCTGTACAAACAAAAAGCGTTAGCAAACTCACTAACGCATTATTCATTTTATCCTTCTTTTCCGTCCCAAATAGTAACATCATTAATCCATTTCTTCAATGAATCACTAGCTAACTTTAGCTCCCCAGGCTTCTCTTTCAAACTTTCATTTGTTGGAACTGGTATTAATGTTGAATCATATCTACTAAGATATTCTGCCTTTTTTAAAAGTATAAATTGTTCCTCTGGTACCGCAAACACAATCATAGCAGGTTCCTTTAGCTCATCTAAATTAGAAAACACCGGTTGCCCTGATGCATCTTTGACAGCAAGAATTTTAACATTTTCAAGCAATTTACCTAACATTACTTTATCTGCATCTGGTGTTAAGACAGCATCAGATGGTAGCCTATTAACTGCTTTTAAATAGATATCTATATAGTTCCCTGGATACATTGAATTACCATATGTAGTAGCAGTTGTTACAGCCATATTATATAATTCATATCCATTTTCATAATCTAAAATTACATTAGTAGGAACTTGATCTTTTTCAACAACTGCTGATTCATAGAATAAACTTCCCTTTGGTATAACTGAATTTATACTAGAGTATTTTCCATTAACTTTGTTATAATCCCTAATTACATCACCTTTCAACATTGAAGGGGGCACATCCCTAGTACCAATCATATCTGAAGATATTTTTGTTCCTGGTGAAATCTGCTCTCTCGCATAAGGGACAGATATTGGCGAAACAGCTGCATGTACACGCATTGTATATGCTATATACATTACAAAAATTCCTAATATCACGCCAATTACAGTAACAGTATTTTTATTAGACGTAATTTTTCTAATTGAATTTGATAATTCTCCCATTGTTAACCCCTTTCTAAGCTATTTTTTTATAATTCCTTTACCTATATCACTACTTTCATCTTTTAATCCGTTTTCTACAAGTGGATTGGCTTTATAATTAGTTTCCAAAATGGCATCATATGTTGTAGTAATTTGTGCCGATTGACTATCAAAACTTAAAACTGTAAGAGAATCCACCTTAACACTTACCTTAGGAGGCACTTCATTAATATCATAGAATCTTATTTTATAGTTTCTAGTTAAATCAACATTATTAGCGAATCGACGTATGAAGCTTTCAGCAAACTTCTCCTTGTCGATTCTATAAAGTTGATTTTGTCTTAGAAATTCCACATCAATTGCATCAATCATTGCTGCTTCCGTAGTCTCTTTTATTAGATAATAATCTAGTTCTCCACCAGTTTCATAATTACTGAAAATATTTATTAATAGTAATGCCATTAGAGCTAAGATAATAATTCCAACAGTTAACATTCCTTTGTTCATATCTAACTACCCTCCTTACTCAACTACATTGGTTACGCATATTCCTCTTGCTTCGTTATTACATCCTGGTATTCCAGACTTTTTAAGAGCTCCACTACTTTTTAGCTCATCTAACAATTCACTATTATATGTATAAACATTAGCCTCACTATTCCATACAGATTCTCCAGACCAAGTTACATATCCATCGTCGCTTCCATATTTTTGTTTTATTTTATTCAAATCACTTGATGTTAAGTTAAATTCATAATCAAGATATTCATCTTTGTTTTCTTCAGAATATATTTTATTTCCTGCTTCTTGAATTTTGTCAATCAATTCCCTTGGATTAACTGCATAAATTGTATTCTTTTTACTAGGTATGCTCGCAGCAGATGTCCAATTAAATCCTGGATCACGACCGACACTAGTTGAACTACTAGTTGATGATTCAATCTTTGAACCGTCTTTAGAAGGGAACAAATCAGTTGCCTCAACTGTTCTAGTATCATATCCTGAAGTTGTACATGAATCACATTTTCCTTTTGGACAAATATCCGAACTACCATTATATGAAGCATAGAAACAACTAACATCAAATTTCCAACCAAAATATCCAAATTCAGTAGTTTGTGCTTTTATATTATACTCAGGTGTAAATCCATCTAATAAGCTCGAATTAAACGCTGTATAATCATTACATTTATTTTTATAAGATTCACTCAAATATGAACCAGTATCAATAGTTGCTGCACCAGTATTATTTTCTGCTGTCTTTCTTGCCATATAATATTTCCACCATTGTTCATTTACATTTTCCGTATCCAATGGTAAACAAAATTTATCCTCTACAGTATGCCATGATACATCACTAGATTTATCTTCAAATGATATTTCTCCAGTCTTATTGTTAACCCACGTTCCTGGAAAAGACCACTTAGTCATGTAATAATTTTTAGCTTTTCCACTTACGTAGCATCCAGCATAACCTAAAATAGTGCTATCTTTACCCAAGCTTTGCGTCCTATCACTAGTATCACTCTTAGACTCAAGCTTATCTTGCTTTGTTGTATATGGATACTTAATAGTCTCTTTAACAACGTTATTACCACTATCCTTATGCTTATAACTTACTTCAAATGAGAATGTAGCCGTGCTTTCTCTACAAGTTGCAGCCGCAACACATTCCGTAAGAGCATCATTATAAATTTTTAAATTGGCCCTCTTATCTGCCTTCAACTTTTCCTCATCAAGATATGTGTTCGCCCCGCAACCAACAAATTTACACTTGTCTTTACACGTAACCCCATTTTTTATCGATTTTTTAAATCCATCCACTGCTGTATAATATTTGTGATGTTTGCTAATTAGAGCTCCTCTTTTACTTCCATTAAGTCCACCATTCCAATATACAGTTTTATTATATTTCTTCTTATAATAATAGGTTGCATAAGAGCTTACACCACCAGTACTCTTCCATAGTATATTGCCATCCTTATCCCTATAATGATACCCTTGAAATATAGCTGGTACACTTGAATCAGTTAAATATGTTCCACTTGTACTAAATAGTGTTTCTGAAAGATCCAATTTATTGCTTAACAAATATACCTGGTTATAACACTTTTTACTACAATCTTGAGAATACTTGCCACCATCGCACTTCTGAATACAAGCATCAAATTCTTCACTAGGTCCTGCTTGATCTATAGTTGTCTTTCCATGAACACATCTTGGCCTCGGAACACATAACTTATAATTCTGTTCATCCTTTTTAAAATCTAAATTAGTAGAACAATTTACTTTGCTAGTAACTTTTACCTTATATTCAATACATAAACCTGCTAAAGCTGCTTGTGGTGGACCATATTCTACAATAACAGCTTCCTCACAAGTCCTTTTACAAGTCCCAAATTCTTTTGTTTGCGTTGAATAGATACCATTACCTTTATCATAGTGATATACATACGAATAGGTTTTAGATGAACTGGTAGGGCTACTAGCATAATAATACTCCCTATTTTGAAAGTATGCATCATTTGCAATTTGGTTATTATCTATTTCTGTATCAGTAGGCTTATCATCATAATCATTTGTTTTAATACCGTTCTTTAAAGAATACAGTTTAGTATAATCACATTTCAAATTCTCAGGCTGAGATATTGAAGTAACTCCCGTTTGAAAATGCTTCCCACCAACGTTTTCAGCTTTAGAACGTACCATAGAAACTGTCCATCCACCAACATTATCTGAAGGAATAACAACACTGTGTAAATAATATGAAAAAAGAGCTCTTTGAACTAATATCTTCAAATCACTATCGCTATATTCAATAGCCGTTGTACCTCCATCATAACAGAAAGGCACATCTTCTTTATAACTTTTTTGAGCATCATCAGAACCGTTCCAATATTGCTCATACTTTTCTTCAGCCTCGTCGAATTTTATCCCACTACTCTTACCATATCTTAAAAATTTGCACGCATTACTGCTAGAATAGTTTTTTGATTCTTCTTCTCCAAAATTACTTGAATCATAAGAGTCTATATCAATGGTGGTTATAACCTCTACATAGCTTTTGTCAAAAGTCTTAAGCTCCCCAAAACAAGCCTTATCTACATCCCATGCATCAGCTTTCGTAATTTTTCTTTTAAGAGTTATATGTAATACTTTGTCGTCAGAACAATTATCATCATCAGCAGATGCACAATCTTTACCATCATCTTTCAAATCAGCTACAGACATTTTATACGTATACTTTCCATCTTCTGCTTTAGAAAATGTCTTACCACTGTGTCCACCATAATTACTACTAATAACTTTATCTCCCACAATTTCATCTACTCCAACAATTGTAAATGGAGCAGATGCCTGTAATATTACATTATCCCCATTCTGAGTGAAATCTATACCATAATGGGTTTCAACAGAAGGTTTAGCACCAACAGTACAATTTGTTTGAGATTGTGAATCAGTAGCTTCTTCCGCCTGGGGTTTAACAATAAATATTCCCGAAAATAACAAAGTAGTTATAATAGCTAAACTTGCCAATTTAATAATTTTAAACCTCTTCATTTTCTTCTATTTCTCCTTTCATTCGTGTTTCTACCTCTTTATACTTATCAGATTTTACAACTTGATATCTTCTTATCTTTTCATTCTTTCTTAGCAATCTAGCATCTACTCTAAATTCCCTACTGTTATTTCCAAACATCCTAGTACATGTGATTAAAGAAACAATTGTATCATTTTTATTAACATCGATATCATAATTATAAATACTGTCTTTAAGAGATTGTGTTATAAGTTTTTCTACATCTTCTGTCCCGTATTTATCTGAATTATTAGTTATAACATCACCAGAATAGGGATAAGAAACAGAAAATATTTTAAATAAATAATCTTTATCTTCGATTGTTAGCTGTATATATTGATTTTCTTTTGCAAAGTCTAGATAGGTAAAACTCATTAATTGCTCAAACCTCACATGATTAGAATCAGTAATAAGCGGATTAGATGACAAATTCATAATATTATGACCCATTATCAAATTAATTCTATTTAATTTATCCAAGCTTCCCCTTTGCCACAAAAATTGAACACTACCATCTTGATACATAATATCTTCTTTGCCTTCCAAAACTGGATAATCAATATTTGTACCAGGAACCCTTAACCAAGCATTTATTTTATAATCTGTTTTTTCTTTTTGATAGTTTATTATATTATCTACTCTAGATTCAATTTTTATCAAATCTTTAGAAACAAACAATTTAACACCAATACCAAACATTGCAATAACAATCAGCAATCCACTCATTATTATTAGTTTCTTATACTTAAACTTCACTACAATCACCTACTTGCTGATTACATATGGCCTTGCTCTAGTACCAGAACCGGATACTACTAGATACTCTTTATTTAAAAATGCTACTGGTCTAACTCCATAACTTGCATATTCTGATTTGTTCATATATATCATACTACCTATATCTGAAACAGCATAATTATAACTATTTTTCTTAGAAGAATTTATCATCCAATATGATTTTAGACTTGGACTATTACTTGCAGCGGTATACATTTCATACATGTTAGGAGCAAATATTTTACCAGAATATTTTTCTAGCTTTTCTTCTTTATTATATTTTGCTTCGGTTTTATATACTGGTACCTCTATTTCATGTTTCACAAAATATTTAGTATTTATATATTCACCAGTCAAATTATTAATTTTATAACCAATATTTCCTTTTTTAGTAGGATTATATAATTTTGATTTTAAATTTTCATCATAACTAATTTTTAAATATTCATTTGCATCTGATAATGAGAAATCAGCAATTACTTTAGTAGTCCCATCTTGTTGACTATCAATTACTTGCCACAAATCACCATTAATTTCAAGATATTCACCAGAATGAGCCTTATTTACATACTCACCAGCTTTTACTCTTTCGTAATCGCCCATGTCATATGGATTATCAACCGTTCCTTTTCCATTAATGATTAATGTATCACCTTTTATTGTTAGCATTGGTCTAACACCAAAATTATATTTGTTATTAAATTCAAGATAAGAGCGATCATAATAGTCACTATAGAATATATCTCTTGTGAGCCAACTATTACTATTATCTTTAGCGTCAGCTAACCAGGACATAGTAAATGGTCTTAAGTAATTGCCTTCACTTAATCCAGCTCTATTGACATCAACAATAGATGGAATAAACACCTCTTTTTTATTTGTATATTTACTACATTCCATTGTTTTAGTATCTTCTTTACTAAATGTCATCTGACAATACTTGTTCTTTACTACTAACTTTTTAGAGTTATCCGAAACATGATCATAGAAATAATCAAGCCATTCTTCTATACCATCATGATTTACATTAGCAATGTCATTCGCCGAAACAATTCTTACATTTTCTCCATCAATATCGACGATTCTAAATAGCATTCCTGAAAAATATATATAATTATTTGGATTAACCCCAATATAAAAATCTGTATTGTCTGTTTCATTCCTAACCGTCTGTTTCAATTCCTGAACTACTGTTATATTTCTTACAACTTCTGTCTTATTTTCTAACGAATCATAAACAGAATATTTAATTTGATATTTGCCAACTTTATTTGTTTTTACATTACTTTTGATAATTACTTTGTCCAATTCTATTTTACCATCACTAGAATCACTGACTTTATTTACTCCTGGATCTTCAAATGATGACCCCAAAGCAATTGTAATTTCTTTATCCCCTTTTAAGGAAATTCTAGGTCCAGTATGATCTACATTTGATTGATATATACCACAATCTAAATATGTATAATACTTATAATCGCCATCAACTTTTTTTACTTTTACCCAACTTTCAGTAATATCACAGGTTTTCTTCGATAGTAACCTATAAGGTATATAAAAATCTTCTTTTAGGAAGCCGCGCTCATATAGTTTTGTAAGAGATATAGTACTAATACGTTCTCCAGTTGGTAATTCAGAAGTATACATATCAAAATACTTTTCAGCAGCCTTAGTAAACTCCTGTTCGTTATGCTTAAATTTTATCATTGGATTCAATAATAAAATCCAAAGTAATACTCCAGAAATGAAAAATATCGAAATAAATTTAAGTTTTCTATTAAGTTTCTTATTATCACTTAAACTTGCCCCTTCTGCAGTTGAGTTATTCCCAAGTGCCTCTGGCTGAGTGCTTCCCTGATTATCATTCATATTCTATCCTACCCTTTCTACAATCTTATCATATTATCTACTAATAATTTTATCATGAATTACTTAAAAGTCAATGTAACTTATAACTTTATTCATTTTTATTTCCAATGAAAAAGACCAAAATAATTGGTCCCACAAATCGTATAACTATGATGTCCATATAGTGACATCATTAATCCATTTTTTCAAAGCTTCACTACTATATTTTATTTCCCCTGGTTCTGCCTTTAAACTTTCTCGCGTTGGAACAGGAATTAACATTGAGTCATATGTCCTTAAATATTCAGCTTTTTTTAGTAATACATACATATCCGCTGGTACAGCAAAAATTAAAAAAGCCGGCTGTCTTCCCTCTTCTATGTTTTTAAATACAGCTTTACCCGAATAATCTTTAACCGCAATAACTTTTACATTTTGCACTAGTTTTCCCAATACTACCTTTTTTTCTTTTCCAGAATTTGTTTGATTACCAATTGAAACAGTCATAGCCTTAAGGTATATATCTATATAGTTCCCTGGATATACTGCATTCCCATATGTTGAGAATGAATCCACTGAAAGATTATACAAAACATAACCCTCTGGTATATCTAAAATTATATTGGCAGGTAATTCTTCTTTATCAACTACATTTCTTTCAAAGAAAAGACTTCCTTTTGGGATATCAGTATCAGCATTAGCATATTTACCAATAACATCACTTTGAGTTCTTATAACTGTATCAGAAAGCATTGACGGCGGTACTATGGTAGTTCCTACTAAGTCCTTAGTAATCTCAGTGCCTTTTTTAATATATTGCTTAGCGTATGGTACAGTTATTGGATTAATAGAATCATTCACTCTCTTTGAGTAAAACAAAAATAATATCACAACAAGTACCCCAATCATTAACATTGTAACAACATTTTTACTCAGCTTCTTTATAAATTTTATCATGTTATCACCCCTATACTCCTACTCTTAATTATACAATGAATTTATATAATTTTATAGATATATTTTTTATTTCTGACTATAATTTCAAAATTAAGTTCAGATACTTTAGATATATCATCAGGAACCGCTATATATACATATTTCCCACGATATAATTTTCGTAAAGCGTTTTTTATATCGATTACTTTTTTCTTATTTTTATTATTAATATAAGTTATTTTGCCATATTTTTGTAAAAAATCTATAAAATCAGTTCCTTCATACGTATCAGAACCAAACTTTAACTTTAAAATCTTATATCCAGAAACGGATGTATATGAGCTTTCACAATCATAACTTTGACAATCTTTTGATATATAAGTTATTGAATCAGCGAATTCATATTCCTCTATGGTTATATTTTCATCTTCTCCTCTTATATTTATTGAAAATGTATCACCTAACAATAATGTATCTTTTTCTTGTATTTTAGACAAATCTTTTATTTTAAGTTTAATTTTTCTTAAATATTTATCATTATGTTGAAGCTCCTGATAATATAGTACAAATCGATGTTGTTTTAACTTTCTATCAACTTTATATATTAGTAAAAATCTCTTTGTATCACCTTTTTTCAATTTTACAGTATCATAAGCATTACCTAAATCTTGAAACTCTGTTTCATATGTCTTCGCAGTAGGACTATAGTCATTAATACCATTTATAAGATGAAACCTCTGTAATGCAACATCTCTTGTTGTATCTATAGTATTAGTAATTGAAATGTCAACTATTACAAATGAGCTTTTCTCAGATATAACAGTACCATTATATGACTTATCAGTATAATAACTATTATTAACCCTGACGCTATATCCATTTGTATTAAAATCTTTTCCTTCTTTATAGATTTTATGTGATGATATATAAGAAACTGTGTTCTTGCCCATAATAAACGCAAGTATTATACCAATAATTATAAATATTAATTTATGTTCTTGATATATATAGTTAATATTTCTTATAAGCTTATTAAAATTTCTCTTAAAAGCATATCTATCTATATTTATATTTATTTCTAGTTCTTCCCTATCCTTTTGTTCTAACTCTAAATATTCTTCATCAAGTCTAAAATTGAACTTCTTTAAATCAACACCGAAGATTCTAATTATAAATATGATAAATATACCTAATTGCGCAAATTGCGATATAAACAACAAATCTCGCCAAATTCTTAGTGAGGCAGTTGACTCTACGCCTGTATACGCCTTAAAATATCCTCTAATAAATATAAAAGACAACAAAATTATTGAATATTGAACAACTGGTATTATATATAATTTCCACGGCTTGTCTTTACGCTTCAATAAGACTAATATAAAAACACTCAATGTAATCAGAGCTAATAATATAAAATAACTAAATACACTTACATATTGATTAATAGCTTCACTATAGATAGTATAACTTGACAATTTAATAAATTCATTAACAAATGAATATGTTTTTGTACACTTAAAGTATATATATATTGCAAACATAAAAAGGGCAATGTGAACTTTTTTAAAATTTTTAATTAAAAAGGCATATGGCTTTCTAATAATCATATAATTGCACCCCTATCTCTCTATTCTCCTTTAGTATACATTATTTTTTGATAAAAAAAAAGATACTTTTATACAAAGGTGATTACACCTTTTAAAAGTACCAAGTATTTTTTAAATTAAACATTTTGTTTTAATAATTTTTACAAAAAAATCCATAGTTAACTTTTATAACTACAGATTTTTCTTAAAAAGTGATTATAAATTATTTGAATTACTTTTCAATTAAATATAACAAAAATAATTTAATTATATTTTAAAACCTTTGCTGTTTCTACTGCTGTAGGAGCATTACATATATCACCCATTCTACTAAATTGCTCTGGAAATCTATGTCTAATACCTTCTAAAAAATATACATATTTACCATCTTGTTTTTCGATATTAGGATGACGGTAAGAAACAGTTGGATAAGAGCACTCATAAAACCAATCTTTCATATCAGTTATTTCTGATTCTTCTTTTTTAAGTTTTGGAAATAAATATTGTAGCTTTATTGCCTTTTCAAATGACATGGTTCTTCCTGGTAAATTTTCCAAATTAGTTAAATCAATGTCTCCTTCATCTAAATAATTGTCATAAGATACTGGTTTATCCAACAAATAAAATTCATTATTTTCGTTACGAAAACCATGTATCAGCCCATCAGACAAATTATAATCAAACTCAAAGTGTTCTTTATCTTTTAATTTTTTATATTCACTATATGTGTAATATCTATAATAATAAGTTTTATATTCCTGAATCCTTTTTCCATCATTCAAAGTAGTAAAAATTTTATCTTCATCATAAGGTGACAAATCAGCATATTCAACTTCTTCCATTTCATGTGGATTTAAATATTTACAAGTTGCTCTAATATAAGATGAATTAAATGGATCAAAAACATTTTCGTAAATCTTGTCATAATATTTGACAAGCATATAATCATTTTCTTCAATTGACTCTCCAGCCTTAGCGCTATACAAATCACAAAGTATATTTTTAATATCATCATGATCATGATTCTCTTTATTTGGTTCTTTACATAAATATGCTAATAACTGATTACATTCATCTTCTGATATATAAGCTTGTAAAGAGTCTTTGAAATCTTTATCATCACCACCATAAATCAATTTTAAAACCGGTTCAGGTCCAATTATATCAATTAATAATTTAAGATTATCAACAGCTTCTACATATGATACTATTTCACCATCATAATATTCTGCAACAGTTAATTCTGCAACAGCCTCTTTTAAATATATATAAGGAACACCTTCTGCTTGTAGAAGATGTGCATATTCATGTGCCTTGACATGATTTTCTGCACAAGATAAAACCTTTGATACATGTAAAACATTGGGCTTTGTAGCTATATAATAACCATCTGCATCATATTCAGGATCCTCATAATATTCAATTTCAATGTTATTAAATTTTAGATTTGCAAGATATTCCATAGGCGTATTTCTGTAATATTTGAAAACATCTCTTAAAAGATCTTCATTTAATAATAATCTTTTATCGTCATCACCAAGGTTACTGTTATTAATAAGCTCTACTGCCTTATCATAATCAACAACTCCTAAATCATACATTTTATCTATATCCACTGAAGAATATAGTTCATGAATAGATTTATCAATATCAATTGTAAAAGGTGTACTATTATATGACCTCAAAATATTTATAGACAAACACATAACAGCAGCACCAACAAGAAATAAAGCAAGTATCTTATCACGTTTTTCCTTTGATAAATAACATACAGCATCTTGTCCATTGACTTTCCAAAACAACTGCATATCCTCTGTTGAACCTTTAACAAAATGTTTAAAATTTGTTTCTTTATCAAAATAAATATTATAACCGTGTAATTTCTCTACAAACACACAATTATTATTTAAATAAAGCTGACTTAACAAACTATCAACATATTCATGATTTGACTTAGTAAATCCATCCTTTGATACGTGTATAACACTAAGTTTACCATTAACAACTTTTAATAACTCATAGCTATTATCCGCATTTTTTATTATTCCATCTAACATTTTATTCCCCCCTTAAGTAATAAATCGGCATATATTATATACCCTTTATACCATTTTGTAAAGCAATATTAATAATTAGAATCACTTAAAAGCAGCCTTTACAAACACATACTAATAACAAAAAAAACAAATAAGCCAGCTTACTTGTTCTTACTTTATTTTATTTCAATTATTTCTATTTCGTAACTACCATTTGGACTCTCTACTGTAACAACATCGCCTGCTTTATGATTGAACAAAGCCTTAGCAATTGGACTTTCATTTGAAATTTTACTTTCAAATGGATTGGCCTCCTGAGAGCCAACAATTTTATACTCTTCAACCTCATCTTCATCATCCATATATTTTATTGAAACAGTATTACCAATTCCAACCTTATCTTTAGAAACTTCAGAAATTATCGATACATTTTCAAGCATCTTTTCTAACTGCTTAATTCTTCCTTCTATTTGTGCCTGTTCATTACGAGCAGCATCATATTCCGCATTTTCTGATAAGTCTCCTAAGGCTCTAGCTTCTTTTATAGCTATTATATTTTCAGGACGTCGAACATTAATTAAATTATCCAACTCCTTTTTCATTTCTTCTAATCCCTCTTGTGTTAAATATACTGTATTTTTATTTCCCATTTTATCACCTCATATATTTTATTTCTATATTATATTCATATGTACTACTTAATAATTAAGTTGAACCCTTTCGTTCAACTTGCAAAAGTATACCACTTTTTTTAAATTTTTACAAGATATTATAAAAATAATTTTCTAGGTCTTGAAATAAAAATGTAAATACAATGATTATTTACTAATTTCTCTTAAAAAAAAATCATCAGTCATACCAGCAATAAAATCAATTACTTGTCTTTCTTTACCTGTTTTTGCTATATATTCCTCATTCTGATCTTTTAAAAACACCGTATATATTGTACTGTTCTGATTATTGTTTTCTATATCTTTAATATAGTTATTGTATAATTTGTTCATTCCTTGTCTATAATATTCTTTTTCATCATCAGAAAGACTTTTATCATAAATATGTTCATAGTTATATTTCTTTAATGAGAAAAGTGCCTTATAAACATTGTCGCTCATTTTTATATAAGGTTTATTTATACTGTTCGATATTATATCCAATATAATTGTATTTACAATTTCTTTATTAGTCGTTCCTATAATATCCGTAATATCTTCAGGCAAATCATTTCTATTTATTTTTCCCAGTCTGATAGCATCTTCTATATCTCTACCAATATATCCGATTATGTCACTAATCCTTACCACACATCCCTCTAAAGTCATTGGGGAATATTTCTTAGACCTAGCAAAATTAGTATATGCTTCATTATATTCCCTTAATACTTCTTTTGCATCTTTTTTCATCGGCTCATATATAGGTGAAAGCATTTCCCCATTGTGACACATTATACCATCTAAAACTTGAATAGTCAGGTTTAATCCATTACCATTATTCTCTATATAGAGATAATTTCTTACCCCTTGAATATTATGAGCAAAAGTTTCACCCAATTCTCTTTGAGATATTTCATTTAAAAAAGCTTCTCCTGAATGCCCTAAAGGAGTATGACCTATATCATGTCCCAAAGCAATTGCTTCAATCAAATCTTCATTAAGATTAAGGGCGCGCCCGATTGTACGCGCTATTTTACTTACCAATTGAACATGAACCATTCTTCTAGTAATATGATCATTTTCTTTGTATGAAAATACCTGGGTTTTATCTTGATAACGATTATAACTAGATGCATGAATCATTCTATCAATATCATGATAAAACGGTGGGCGAATATCATCAAACTCTTCTTTTAACCTTATTGCGTCTGTACTCTTAGTAGCATACGATGATAAGTTTTCTTCTTTTTTTAAAAAATTTGCTTTAGCCTCTTCTATATAGTTCATACTAATTACCTTTCTTTATTAATCTTATCATTGAATATTTTGGTAAACTCTTCTCGAATTTCAATTTTAATACTTGTTCTGGATGTCTCGCCACATCAAGCAAATTCATATTTTCATCATATATATCCCCAACAGTATAATGTATAAATTCTCTATCTGGGGTAAATATTTCCACTTCATCACCAGGTTCAAAATAATTTCTTTCTATTAAAATAAGGCACTTATTTTCATCATCATATCCAGTAATTAAACCAAGATAATCTTGATTTGATAATTCCTGCCTACCAGTATAGTATTGATCAGAGAAATCTGCTTCATGCGTAAGATAATGAGTAGATACTTCCCTATTAGCAACACGACTTAGTCTTTGCTCTAACGTTTGCATTATCTCCTCTGTCATTGAATTATCATCAATTCTATCTATAATCTCCCTATATGTACCAATTACAGTAGCAAGATAATAAATCGAACGCATTCTTCCTTCTACTTTAAGAGATTTTACTCCCATATTTTTAAATTCTTTAATTAATCTCGCTGTATTTAAATCCTTTGTTGCCATAGTAAAATCTTTTTCTTCATTACATTTGAAGGCAAAACGACAAACTTGAGCACAACCACCACGATTAGCATCTCTATTGGTAACATAATTTGATAAGGCACATCTTCCACTAAAGCAAGTACACATAGCACCATGAATGAAAACTTCGATATCTACATGTGTCTTATCAATTACTTCTTCTATTTGCCCCAATGACAACTCCCTCGCTAAAACAACTCTATCAATCCCTTGAGCTTTATAAAAATCTACTGCTTTATAGTTACAAGCTCCATTTTGTGTTGAAAGATGAACTTCTACATTAAGGTATTTATTCTTTATATACGGTATTAAAAAAGGATCACTTACTATAAAAGCATCAATTCCTGCTACTACAACTTGATTAATATAATCATCTAATCCATCTAAATCATCATTGTGAAAAGATATATTTAAAGTGACATATACTTTTTTATTTAAATCATGAGCAAATTTACAACCTTCTTTTATTTCTTCAAGAGAAAAATTTGTAGCATTAGCTCTGAGATTATATTTATATCCCCCTAAATATACAGCATCTGCTCCATATAGCAAATTAATTTTAAGTCTTTCTAAATCGCCAGCCGGCGCTAATAGCTCTATTTTTTTATCCATTCTTTTTCACCCTAAATATAGTTTTTCTATAGAAAAAATTAGTAAAATCCCCTAATTTTTGATATTTAGAAACATAACTATTATCTTCACAATTTGATAAAAGATATTGCCTAGTATCCCTCACCAATTCATAAAACAATTCACACTCTATTCCATATTCCTTCATAACAATATATGGACAATTAATTCTATATAATTCCTTAATAACAGTAGTACCATTAACAAGCTTATCTAAAAAAAAGCTAGTACCATTTCTATCTTCTATTAGCATATAATTATCTCCAGTTACCTTTTCGGTAATTTCAATATTTCCTTTATGACTTTTATCTAAATCAGCATAAAAATTAGTAATTAATTTTCTTTTAGAAAAAGACACAGATGGTAATCCTATAACTTCAACCATAATTTTCATCTCAGAATTAATTATAATATCTTTTATCTCTTCAAGAGTAATTTCCTTACTTACATAAGCATAATTAACACCATTGCTATAATAATAATTACATGTACGATAATTATTAACCATATAATTAGCTGACCATACTAAATCAACAGATAATTTTAATTCCCTTTTTAGCTGAATAACTGCTGAATCGTAAAATAAAATACCATTTATATCTAATTTATCTAATTCAATCAACATATTTCTTAAATCAACTAACTCTTCATTCATAAAGTTTTTATTTAAACTAACAAATATTTCTAATTCAGGATTATTATTTTTTATATCTATTATTTCTTTTAAGTCAAAATAACACATACTTTGTACCGAATAATCTCTTAATGCTAAAATTAATCCATCTGCATCTTGATAGTTTATTTTTTTTGTAGTTGGCTCTATTAATATCTTCATAACCCACCTCATTTAATTCATATTATAAACTAGATATTTTTTTTAATAAATAAAAATCAGCAATTTATGCTGATATGGTAAATTCAAAACTTTCTTCCGTAAAATATGACTCTTCCCTATATATAGATACATATGTAAACGGCTTGAAAGCAATTAACTTGCCGTTTTTTATATAGTAACTTAAATTATCTGAAATATTATCTACGCCTCTTAATTTTACATAACAATCAAAATCACAAAGATCTTTTTCAAGAAATCCCTGCTCAACCTCTTCATTGTACATATCTAGAAATTTATTATAAACTCTAGCATACACAATATCTTCATTTACATTAAAATAATTTAATAAATCAACAGCTGACATGATTGCTTTCTTCTTTAAATCAACATTATAAGTTTTAAAGAAAATCTTTGGTATACCACTTGAATTATCAATAACTCTTATAACGAGTGATAAATAATTTCCGTTTAAATTATATTGATAAGAAACATTTGCTTCATCATTATTTATAAAATTATTACAGTAATCTAAAATACTATTGTTAGCTGCACTAACACTCTCTGAAGCAACATTAATATATGGTACTTCCTTATTATTCTGATTATACCTTGTGTATATCAAATACTCTTTCTTATCTTCTTTAATGTAATTAAAATTTTCTCTCGATCCTCTATATACCTGATAAAAAAGTATTATAAAAATCGAAAAGACTGATAAAACTAACAATAATATTATCTTCGATTTATCAACTTCTTTTCTTGACTTTTCAACTATTCTTTTCTTTTTTCTAGTATCATCTATAATCATCTTATTTCACCCTTAGTAAACACCATTTATTCTCATTACACCTAAGAAGTTAGAAGCACCGTATCTATAGTCTTTAGTTACTATTATACCAGACCTAGGATTAGCTGCATGAATTATTTCGTTACCGTTGCCCGTAAAAATAGCCACATGTCCTGAATACATAGCTAAGTCCCCTGCTCTAATATCATTTACACTTACTAATTTATACTTATCTTTTGCTGCCCATTGCTGACTAGCTGTCCTCGGAAGTGAAACTCCAAAATGCTTATATATTCCTTGAACAAAGCCACTACAATCAGTAGCAACATATGGAATTTCCCCATTCCAACTTCCACCATATACATATTTTTTGCCTTTAAATTTAAAAGCATAATTAACTACAGCTTGTCCTTTTGTACTCCCTCTTCCAGCCGTCGTTGATGTACTACTTGTATCCTTAGATGAAGAAGCATAATATTTGCTATCAGCATCAAGCCTTGTACGTAAATTCCCCTCATCTATATATATAGTAGGGCTAGCCTTTTGTAGTTCATCCATGTTACGAGCAGATGCCCAACAAGCAGAAAATTGAAATTCCTCGCTTCCAGGAAGCATATTCATTACAAGATTTACCAAAAAAGGTAACAAAAATACTATAACAGCTGCCATTATCATATTAAAAAGCTTCTTAGTTCCATTTTTTTCATCGGGATTTGCCAATAGCTTAGTCAACCGAACAGTCAACATAATAAGTAACAAAATTGGTATAGCAATTTGAAATATATCAATTATTTTTTTTGCTATACTTATAAATCCAGCCACTACGCCATCGCTACAGCAGCTTCCAAGTTCATTATTACAATCTAATATTTGAAAATACCACATACTTTCACCTCATTTTAACGCTCTTAATCCAAAATCGCATATGCATAATATAATATACATTACCTTTGTTGTCAAATAACTTATGCATTTCTATCTATACTTACTGCCAGTCCATCTCCTATATCTTTAAATGAGGTATCAAAATCCCTATTATTTTCCAAAAACTCTTTATACTCCTTAATCTTATTAACTAATTGCCTTAAATTTTTACTTTGTATTTCCTCTTTCTGATCAACTAATCCATGAAATTTCATGTTATCAGTTATAATTGTTCCACCAGGTTTTAAATTATTTTGAAACTTTTGAAAAAACTTTATATTTTGAGCTTTTGCCGCATCAATAAATACAAGATCATATTGACCATCTATTTTTACCTCTAAAGCATCATTATATATTAGTTCAATTCTATCTTCTAATTCAGCTTTCTTTACATTTTTGATTGCCTCTAGATATCTTTTCTCATCTCTTTCAATAGAAGTTACATGAACATCTTCTCCTGTAAGTGCCATAAGAATGGCTGAATATCCAATTGCTGTTCCTATTTCCAAAATGTTTTTTATATTATTTCTTTGACAATAATTGGTAAGATATGTAATACCATCATCACTCATTATTGGAACGTTATTTTCTTCTGCATATTCTCTCATTGGCATAATAACTTGTGTATATACTACCATATCCAATCACCCTTTTCTTTTATTTCTGCAACCTTTGCTTCATGTTCTTTCAAAGTCTTTGTATAATAAATGTTACCATGTTTATCTGCCACAAAATAGTAATAATCATTACGAGAAGGATTAATACTAGCATCAATACTAGAAAGCGATGGATTGCATATTGGTCCTACTGGTAATTTACCAGCCATAGAAATAGCTCTAGTATTATACGGATTTTCAGTCATAAATTGCATACTGCTCAAATCCATAGTTAAAGGAAGCTGAAGAGCATAATATGTAGTGACATCACTACCCAAATTCATTCCTTTGGCTAACCTGTTATTAAACACTCCTACTATTTCTTTCCTATTCTTTGTATTCGTACCTTCAAGTTCCACAATAGAAGCCATTATAATCACTTCTTGAACATTTTTATTTTTTAAATCACTTTTATACTTAGCAAGATTTTTCTCTTCCTGGTCTAATAATTTTTCTATTATCTCCTTTGGAGTAACATCGTTTTTAAAAAAATATGTATCTGGTGCTAAATAGCCCTCTAATGGATAATAAATATCTTTATTTAAAATAGAATTATCTAAAAACCAATATCTAGATATTAAATCTTTAAGATATTTCTCATCATTTAAAATCCCAACAATTTCTTCTTCTGTATATTCAGTCCTTTCTACTATTACATTTATATACGAAGTTATACGTTCCCCTTCTTTAAATGTAAGTACTAGTTCATCAGGATCATATGAATTTCCTATCTCCAAAACTTTAATAATCTCTTTTAAAGACATAGTTTTGTTCATTTGATACTTTGATGCTTTCAACGTCTTAGTCTTATGCATTCTTATATAAAAAGAAAAATACAATTCATTTCTTATTAAATCTTTTTCTTTTAATATTTTTGCAATTCCCTTTGTACTAGTGCCAGAAGGAATAACAATTTCTATACTTGAATTATCATTCCTATCTACAGGGCTATCAAAATACATAAAAATACATACAGTACCTAATAATATAACTAATAACGTTATCAAAAAGCAAAGAAGGATTTTTTTTAACTTTACCACTACTTATAACCTCCAGCAAATGATAATTATTCTTCTTCGCTCTGTGAGTCTACAACATCACTATTTTTATTCATTTGGGCTTTTACTTCCTCTTGTAATGTCTCTAATATCGTTTCTATTACTTTCCATTCTTTATCAGTCTCAATTGGCTCTAATTTACTATTTGGGTTACTTGGATCATATATTGATGCATAAACCTCTATTTTACCAGTTTCATCTATAGAGTTATCAGTATATGCAATGTAATTTTTTCCAGTTTCTTCACTCTCAAAAGTGAATAGCACATCATATTTAGTTTCCTTACCATTTTCATCTTTCATTATAAATGAATTTTTATCCATATTATTCTTTTCCTTTCTTATCTAAAAATGATTGTAATATTATCGTAGCAGCAACAGCATCAACTACTTTTTTTCTATTTTTTCTTGAAACATTTCCCTCTATCAACATATCTGTAGCAGTTTTGGTAGTTAGTCTTTCATCTTGTAGATATATAGGAATATTAACAATCTTTTCTAATTTCTCCTTAAATAACTGACTAAGTTGACCTTTTTCTCCTACAGAATTATTCATATTCTTAGGATATCCCAACACTATAGCTTCAATATGAAGCTCCTCGCAGGTTTCTTTAACTACCAATAAAAGACTATCATACTCTTCATTATGTCTAATAACCTTATAACTACTAGCAATCAAACCACCGGGATCACTTTTGGCAATACCTAGTGTCCTACTTCCTAAATCTAATCCTAAATATCTCATTTCCTATTTTTCCTAAATTCTTGAAGTAAAATTTCCACAATTTGCGTTCTATCAACTTCTTGCATTTTTTGTCGGGCGCCTTTGTAACTAGATATGTATCCCGGATCTCCACTTATCAAGTAACCAACTATCTGATTAACCGCATTATACCCTCTCTCTTCTAAAGCATTATATACAGTATCTAAGATATTTCTGGTTTCAATGGTCTCAGGTTCTTCAAAATTAAATAGTGTAGTTTTATCTTGCAACATAACGTTCACCTCACTGTTACTCTATCTTAATTATATCAATTGTAAATTTATTATACAAGCCCTTATCATGCATACATCAAGCTGTATATATTAATCCCATATACAATAAAAAAGCTATGAATATTGAAGTAATTACCCAACCATTAAATTTCTCTAATCTTGTGCTTTTATTTTCAACACCTAAAGCCATCGTAATTAATGTACCACCAATAAGTCCTCCTATATGTGCTGCATTATCAATGCCAGGCACTATAAATCCAATCATTAAATTGGCAATTATAATAGGAAGAATGTTAGTCTTAATTACATTTCCTAAAAACACTCTATAGTGATAACCGAAATACAACATAGAACCTAGCAACCCAAAGATTGCCCCACTTGCTCCAACAGAAGCAACATTACCACTGAATGCAATCGACAGCAAAGCTCCAGTGAATCCACTTAAAATATAAACTATTAAAAACTTTACCTTTCCCAAGTAACTTTCCATCTGACTACCAAGTATATATAACGACCAGCTGTTAACCGCCAAATGAGTTATTCCAGCATGAACTATCATACCAGTAAATAATCTATAATATTGACCACTTCTTATAGATGGGCCATGAGTACAAAGTAAATTAATAACATAATCTTCCGCACCTAATATAATTGGAATTAAGAAAAACAAAATATTTATAGCTAATATGATATAAGTAACCATAGGAAACTTTCTTCTAAATATTTTTTCCACTTTTATAGCATCTTCACGATTATGTTTATTAATATCTTTAGTAATTTTCATAAAAAGAGCTTCTCCACGTTCTTCATAATCTATCTTTTTTGTTAAATCAGGAAAAACTTTACTTAAAGTATCACTGTTCTTTATATCATTTTCAGTATTAGCATTTACAAATAAAAGATTAGGATTATCGGTTTTATCTTTTAAATTTACATTATCACCTAAATCAAGAAAAATACTTAAGACATTCATATTAAATGATAAAGTTTTTTTCTTTATCTTTCCTAATATCTTTCTTGTTTTATACTCATCAAAATCAAACTGTTCATTATTATGTATATAACCTGAAACAATACGTACGACCTTACAATCTTCCTTAAGATTCTCTAGCCAAATTTCATTTTCAACCCCTTGCAAGATTATCGGATTATAATTTCTTTCAGTAATAAAATAATGAAGTAATTTCATAGCTAAAATATTTTTATCATCAAGCATAATTTCTTGTTCCATAGAATTCCTCCTTGAATCTATAACAATATTATATTATAAATGTAAAAATAATGCTATACTAATATAATCTCATAATTATTCTTTTTATTCTATGAAAAAAGTGCCACTGGCACTTAATATTAAATCATTTCAACATATTTCTTTATAACATTTAATACTCTTTCATATTCTTCAGATAGCTCATTAAAGTGAGAATCAACAAATTCAACATTATTTTCCTTACTTGCTAGTTCATGATTATAGGCTAAATCCCCTAATTTCATAAAACCTAAATATCTAGCATCACTCTTTAATGAATGAACCTCTATTGCATAACTGTCCATATTATGCTCCAACTTATAAGTCTCAATATTCTGCCACTTTTCTTCTACTTCCTCAAGAAAATCCTTAATAGTATCATTGTACATATCCATATCGCCAAGTAATTCAAGAGCCTTATCAATATCAGCACCATTATCTATTAAAAACTGTTTATTATCAATAGCAGGCGGTTCTTCAATTTCTAAATTAACAGGTGTACTCTCTTGTATAATTGGCTCACTATTTTCTTCAGATATAATAGGTATTTCTTCAGTAAACTGAAGCTCTTCAATATCATCTATTTTTTCTTTTGGAACTATAGGCACATCTCTTACAGGAACTTCCTCAATTGGATTCTCTATTGGAATTTCTGGAGGAGTAAAATTATTAGGTTTTTCTTCAACAAATTTTGTTTCTTTATCAGCATTTTCTTCAACTACATCTTCTTTTTTAGTCTTAGAATTTTCTCTTATTTTATAATGATCAATAATTCTATTCAATACTTTTACTAATTGCTCTTTTTCCATTGGTTTTGATAAATAATCATCAAAGCCTTCATTCAAATATTTTTCTCTCATTCCCGTAATAGCATTTGCAGTTAGTGCTACAACTGGCAAATTAAATCCTGGTATTTTATTCAACTCATCAAGAGTTTCCTTTCCACGCATTTTTGGCATTAAATCATCTAATAAAATAATATCATATTTTTCGTGTAACTTAATTCTCTCAATACACTCCATACCACTCTTAGCACATGTTATGAAATTAGCTTTGTATTTTTCAAGAACTTTAACTCCAACCTTTAAGTTTAATTCGTTATCATCAACAAGTAAGATTCTAACATTACTTAAATCCAATGTTTGTTTTTCATTTTTAGGTTCTTCAACTGCATCTTTTTCTATTCTTTGATTTATTACTATAGTAAACTTAGAACCTTCACCCCAAACAGTATGAACAATTATTCTACCACCCATTAACTCAGTTAATTGCTTAGTGATTGCTAAACCTAAACCAGTCCCTTCAATAGTAGCATTCCTATCTTCTTCCAATCGTTGAAATTTAGTAAATAATTTATCAATATTTTCTTTCTTAACACCTTGCCCAGTATCTTCTACACTAATAATTAAACGAGTTGCTTTCTCTGAATTTACACAATTTACTTCATACCGTACGTAACCTTTAGCTGTATATTTACAGGCATTACTTAATAAATTAGTAACAATTTTTTTAATATTAGCATGATCACCATAAAGAGTATTAGGAATATCTGGCGCAATATAATAACTAAAGTCTAAACCTTTT
The DNA here is from genome assembly GCA_902803685.1 of uncultured Erysipelotrichaceae bacterium. The sequence goes on along the minus strand of CADCQR010000021.1, from coordinate 239 downwards.
TCTCTCATCCTTGGTGTTATTAATTTAGCTAACTCCTCAAATGTCTCTTTAGCCTTATACGGAGAATTAACAATTTCAAGTTTACCAGCTTCTATCTTAGAAATATCTAAAATACCATTAACTATTTCTAGTAATGTAGTAGAAGCATTAATTATATCCCTAGCATTTTCTTGAGCTTCCTCTAATGTTTCAGAAGTCTGTATACAGTCACTAAATCCAACAATTGCATTTAATGGAGT
>CADCQR010000020.1 GCA_902803685.1 uncultured Erysipelotrichaceae bacterium | reverse complement strand
TCAATAAATAAAGAAAAAATCTTTATTCAAAATAGCCGAAAATTAAAAGAAGAACCCGATAGTATGCCCATATTATATAAATTACATGGTTGTGTAAAAAATCCGAAAGAAGGATTTGTTTTTTCAGTATCTGAATATGATGAATTAATTACGAAGCGATTAGATGCAAGATTAAATAAATTCACACAAGATCTTCTGAATAATAATGTTATATTTATTGGCGCAAGTATGGATGAGCCAGATATACGTTACTACCTTAAAATTTATGAAGACGCTGGGTATAAGTATAGAAAAAACCAGATTGTTTTTATAGATCCATCCCCTTCTTATAAACTAATTAATGCTGTAAAAAACCTTGGAGCAATACTAATTGAAGCGAATACAGAGGAATTTCTTAACTTTGTATTCGATTTACACTATCAGCCCAATGAACTTGATAGAACACGTTTTTCATTAAGTTATAATGGTATATTTAGACTCTCAGAAATTGAAAAACATTATGAAATCCCATATGAGAGCAAACTATATTTTGGTGATAACTGTAGTTGGCAAGATGTTTCAGATAATTGGATTTTTGAAACACAATCAATTCAAAACGCAAGAAGTGAATTAGATACATTTTTATCTCAAAACAATTCTACAAGTTGCTTTAGTATTTATGGTCCGATTTTTTCCGGAAAAAGCTGTATATTAAAAGAACTGGGCTATTATCTATCATCTAAAGGATATGAAGTATTAGAGTATAGAGGAAGACAACTAAATCTTGATGCTTTAAAAAAATATATAGAAAAAACTCCAGCAAATCACATCGCTTTTATAATAGATAGTGCTGCTTATTATTATGATAAAATTGAAAAGATATTAAAATGGTCTATAAACAACAAAAAATTTATTATTTTAACTGCTTCCAGATCATATTTCCATAAAAGAAAAAAATACTACTTAGAAGGAGAATCATTTTTTGAATACGAAGTAGTCGATAAAATTAATAGAAAAGATTCCATTACAATTGCAAATAAACTGGATGAAAAATCTCACCTATCCTTTTTATCTTCCAAAGATTTTAATAGCAGAATTCACTATATACTTCAAAGACAAAGTATAATCAATTTTATTATAGGGTTAACATATAATAATGTTTCAAAAAGAATAAAAATTCAATATGAAAAATGTTTGCCTAAATTATCCAATGATGAACAAATATTATTGCTTGAATTAGCGATTTTTGATACATTGGAAATTGAATATTATCCCAGAGAATTATTTGTAGAAAGATATGGGAGTTGCATTAACTTTGACTCTGACATAAATATTATGGAAATGGGAATTATCGATTTGGCAAGAATGGATGAAAAAGGAATATGCCTTAGAAATAATCTTATCATTAAAAGCGTAATCGCAAAATATAAACAAGATATTCCGGTTACAGTGATTAACATACTGATATCGATATCAAGATATGTGGAAGAAAAAAAATCAAACGTATGGTATTTTATTTTTCAATGCCTATTAAAGGAAGATTTACTAAAGGATAGATTAAATCTTAATTTTACATTAATAAATAATATATTCCTTAGTGTAAAAAATTACTATAGAGAAACTAGCTATTACTGGCTTCAACTGGGAATTTTATATCAAAATAACAAGGAATATTCAGTTGCATATACATATTTACAACAATCTTATAGTATTCGACCTAATTCGTATCAAATCCAACATGCAATAGCAAGAAATTATCTAAAAGCAGCTAATAGTATACCTGATTTATCAGAAGCCACTGCACACTTTTCAGAAGGTGAAAAGCTAATGAAAGAGTTAATTGATAGCAAAGATTACTATAAAATGAAAGCAAAGCCTTTTTCAATTTCAAGTTACATTGCTGAAAAGATACGATTTACAAAAGTGCATGGACTAACCCCAACTGACAAAGACTTAAAATACATTATAAAAGCTTTAAACAGTGTTAAAGATCAAAAGAGCGATTACATCGAAAATGCTTTTGCATCATTTTATTATTTTCTAAAAAAATACGATAAGCTAAGTTTACTTACAATATCCATGGATAGTCGATTTTTTAAATATGTAGCTTCAGACGTTGAACTAAAAGACATAGATGATTTTATTGACCCTATTATTGAATCAATTAATTGATAAAATGCTTTTAGATCTACAATAAACCCGTCATGATAGTTATATAATAAGGGGGATTTGAATTGATAGGATTACCCAAGACTACCGAATTCAACCGCCGTATTCCCAAGCAGAAATTCTATGAAAATCTCTCCATCACGCCTGCGCTCAGACGCAGCTTTATTGATGAAGTCAGGGGTATCTACTGGCGCAACAAGCTGGCTGCTACGACGCTGAACCTTGCGGCGGGTAGCAGCGTGACGGAGATAGAAGTGTTTGAAATACAGCTAAACGCACGCTCGATAGATGAAGCCGTCCTGCGCCAGATTGACCGTGAGATACCCTATCATATTCTCTTTCTGCTGTCGTATGAAAATCAGTATCAAGCGTGGATCGGGTACAAGGAAGCAGCACAGTCAGGCGGTCAGGCGTTCAAAGTCAGCCAGTATTATCACACCGAATGGCTCGATGAAGCCCAGCTTCCGCTGCAACTGGACGGGTTGAACCT
>CADCQR010000019.1 GCA_902803685.1 uncultured Erysipelotrichaceae bacterium | reverse complement strand
TTTGACATATTAAAACACATCCTTGATACTATTCTATCATGGATGTGTTTTCTCCCAAAACGCAGAGTTTATGATTTTATCCTGTAATTTATCTATAATTCCTAATATATGAAAAAAGAGTCTGTATTGACTCTCCATAAATAATTTACTTATTGTCTGTTGTAGGTTTCCTTAAAATATATGGCTTCCCACCATTTGAGTCTGACGAATCAGCCAGAACATCTTCGATACTTGTTCTTTCTTTTGATTCCATATTGTCCTCAAATCCTTCGACCCTTATCCCATGTTCTTGTAATTTTATAATAGTATCTTGAAATTGCTGTACTACCACATTATCTTTTCCACCATTAATAAATTCTAAAGCAGTTATAGGTTTTTCGTCAGATTTTCTAACTAAGCAATATTCTACTTCCGCAGTTTTTGAATTTCCTCTTATGATAGCTGATTTCTTGTTACCTCTTGAGAATAAAAGCGCATAATTAAAGTCTCCACCTGCTTTTGAAAAAAATCTACTTACATAATCACACCCATAATGACTATTACTAGCTATTAACTTTGTGTCTTTTGTTGCCATTTGAAATACCGGTGATTCTCTGTCTAATAAACCTAAGTCACTAATAAAGGCTGCCTCGTCACATGTATATTGGTCTTTAATATCTGCTTCGCCGTCGCACCACTCGTCTTTTACTAATTTGCCGTCTTCATACACTCTTCTAGTACAAACCTCTCCGGGTCTTGTTCCTGTCCATTCGACAATGCACTTATCATTTTCATACTTCGCATTAACACGTGAAATATATCTTCCCGCATCTTTCTTAAACCTGTTCACTATTTCCTTATCAATTTCTATGATTATTTTTTCCATTGGATCGTGAGAACTTTTGCATCGGTAAATACATGGTTCGAAAACATCCATAATTCTATATTCGCCCTCAGCTTTAGGCCCTATTTCCATATTAAATTCTAGAATAGAATATAACTCATCAGGAAATCTTTCTTTTTTTAACACATTAATAACATCTGCAATTAAATTAGCACCTTTGAAAGAAAATACATTTTCAGTCCATGTTTGGGAAACATCTACTTCATTAGATACACTATCATTATCTTCTAATAATTCGTCAACCAAAAACGGCTCACTTTTTCCTAACCACAAATACTTACTAACAGCTAAATATAACCTTTTTTTTAGTTCTTCCTCCGTCACTCTGCTAATTATGCTATCAGCTTTTCGTATCTTCTCAGCAACGCGATAATTGCTTCGCAATACAAGATCAAGTTCTTGCTCTATTTGTTTTTTCATTACAATCCCCCTAATCTACATTAGATTACATCACAAAGTCAATCGTATTGTATCACCTGCTTATTCACACGTCAATGACACTAACAACAACAACAATATATCAGATAGTTTTTTCAAAAGGACTGGTTTTACAAAGTATTATCTTGCTATCAATGATATGAAATAATATATTTAATATTTTTTACATCTAGTAAAATTTAGTTTTAGATAAAAGTGTTAACATTTGTAAATAATTTGAAATAAAAAAGAGCCTTATATAAGCTCCATAAATAATTTACTTATTACTCGTTTTTGTTTTATAAGATGAACAGCCTATTGAATCAGACGATTCACTTTCAAATCCTTCAACGTATACTCCATACTCTTGTAATTTTATAATAGTGTCTTGAAATTGTTGTAGTGCCGTGCTATCTTCTTTTCCCCTAACAAATTCATCCCTGGATATTGTTTTTTTAGATAAGCGATATTCTATTTCTGCATTTTCTAAATTACCTTTTATAATAGCTGATTTCTTGTCATCTTTTGAAAAGCAAATACAATACTCAAATTTACCATTGCTTTTTGAAAAATGTCTTTCAACATTATCATGTCCATAATAACTTTTACTAGCAACTGGCACTGCATCTCTTATCGCTCTTTGAAATATTGGCGATTTCATATCTAATAAACCTAAGTCGCTAATAATAGAAGCCTCATCACTTGTATATGTGTCTTTAGTATTTGATTCACCATCACACCATTCTTCTTTTACTAGCTTAGTTTCTTCATATATACTTCTGCTACCAACTTCATCGGGTTTCGTTCTTAAAATACATTCTGTAATACATTTATTACCTTCATACTTAGCAACAATATCTGTAACATATCTTTCTACATTTCCATTTAGTTTGTTCAGCCTTTCCTCTGCAACTTTTATCTTTATTGTTTTTGGTGAGTCATGATCAATTGTACAGTCAAAATTACGTGAGAAATCGTCATCGTTAACAGTGTAATTTCCTTCAGAATGAGGACCTATTTCCATATTAAATTCCAAAATAGAATATAGTTCATCTAGTTTACCAGATGATTTATCTCTACTTAAGGCTTTACGCAATGCTTTAGCAGATGCGGCAATTAATTTAGCGCCTTTTCTAGAAACTACCTTACTTAGCCATAACTCGGACGCATCTACTATATTAACTACATTACCGTCAGGTTTCAATAACTCATTGATAAAAAATGTTTCTCTTTTTCCTAGCCACAAATACCTACTAACCGCTAAATATAAACGCTCCCTTAACATTTCTAACGACACATTTCTAATCAAGACTTCAATTTTTTTTATTTTGACATCTACACTATAATCGCTTTGCAATATACAATTAATTTCTCTCTCTATATACTTTTCCATTACAACCACCCTAATCCTCATTGAATATAAAACGCAAAGTGGCTATATTATAGCACTTATTTATTAAGACGTCAACGATGCAATCACAAAGGTGTAATCATTTTGTGATAATGTTATGTTGTATCGTTTTTTGAAAATGTCAGTATGTAGTATAATATGCTCCTTGGGAAAGGAGTAATCAATATGAATGACGAAAGGATTACATTAACTCTGAAAGAATTATGAACCAGTTCTACGGGATTCAAAGATTATATAAATATTATTTGCCGAAATATTATTTTCGATAGATTTAAATCAGTAAAATCAGCTGATAGACTGTGAGTTTTTATATCTGTAGTGGTATTAAGGTCAAACTAATTTATATTATAGAAGATAGATGCTGATAAATAGAAAAGAGCAGTATATAACTCTATATAAATAATTTAATTATTGTCTACATTTGATTTAACGAATATATAAGACACCTTTTGAATCTAAGGAATCAGTTTGAGTATCTTCGATACTGCTCTTTCTTTTGATTCCATATTGTCTTCAAATCCTTCAACACATATTCCATGGGTTTGTAGTTTTATAATAGTGTCTTGAAATTGCTGTACTGCCATATTATCTTTTCCAACTCAATAAATTCTGAAGCAGATATAGGCATATTCTCAGCTTCGACAAACAAATGTTCATTAAGCAATATTTTACTTCTGCATTTTCTAAATTCCCCTCTATAACAGCTGATTTCTTGTCATTTTCTAAAAATACAAACTTATAATTAAAATTTCCATCAATTTCGGAGAATGATCTACTCGCATATGGACGTTGCTCATCATCATAGCTACAGCTTTCAAAATATATTTTGTCTTTTATTGTCATTCGAACTAGCAATGATTCTAATAAACCTAAGTCACTGATAATAGAAACTTCATCGAATGTATAAGTGTCTTTAGTATATGGCTTTTCATCGCACCGCTCCTCTTTTACTAATTGGGCAGCCCCATATACTCTTCTATCATAAATCTCTCCTGGTCTTGTTTCTGTTGTCAATTCAGTAACGCATTTATCATCTTTACGTTTCGCCTTAACAATAGAGCTTTCAGAATATGCATATCTATGGCGCCGTCATCAATTTTCTTATCAATTATAATACTTATTGCTTCAGTTGGAGTGCACTCAATTCTGCATTGGTAGGCACATAGTCCTCAGCTTTCTTAGGTACACTAGCATAAACTTCTTTCTCTGTTTGATTTTCCATTACAATCCTCCTAATCTATATTAGATTTACATACACAAGGATAAACGTAATTATCACACATCTATTAACATTTCAAGAGCTTATTCAAATAAAATGCTATTATAATGCAAAAGAAAATATCGTGCTTAGTTTAAGCCAGTTTTCCATTGCCTATTGATTCTTTTTTGATATTGATTTCTTCTTTCAAACGCCGTTTTATCACCAATTTGATAATATTCTAGATATGTAATTATATTTTCATTTGTGCCATATCTTTCCCTAAACTGTTCTATTTCTTCAGCGCCTATTTTGAATGTTTGAAGCATCCGGCAAACTCTATCTTCATTGACATTTTCTCCAAATAAAAAGTAGTTTATAATTTCATCTCTTGAAAGAAATCTTTCTATTGTAATTTCTTCTACTGCATACATATCAAAGTATCCATAGTACTCATCATTACGTGCTACGATGTTTCCTCTACCTGTTACTTCTGCTATTTCAACTTCTTCTTCATCAGCATCTACATAACGAAAAGTATCTTCCATATTCTTACACATATGAAATCCAGCAGTTGACTGAACACCAAAGGATATGTTACCAATAGCGCTATATGTTTTACCTGCCTCAAAGTATATTCCATGCCTGTTACAACAATTACTATCAAATGCTTTATAGCCATGTACTTCAAATATATTTTCCATCTAATCACCGTAATTTTTTTATATAAGAAATACTATTATTTGTCAAGTTGATTTGATAATTCATCAGCCATACTAGATATTTTGCAAGCACAAAATATAAATAAGATATTTATAAAAATAATTATTAATAATAACGTTAATAAAATAACCATTTTAACCCCTCCAGTGAAAATATATCAAAGATTAAATATTCTGTAAAACCAGCAATTTTATCTATTATTATTATATCTAATATGAATTTTAATTATTCAATAAATAAATTTTAATTTTTCATAATAAAAATACTTTGAAAAAATAAATTTCAAAGTATTTTATAATTTTAAAATATTATAATATTCATTTAATTTAGTAATTCGATATTTACCCAATCCATTTGAACTTTGATAAATATCATTTGATATTTCTATTAATAGATTTAATAATTTTCTCTTATTTTGTGATTCATCGCTTGCAGATATACCTTTCCATATCTCATGTACATAATTCCATATTTCATCACTAATTTCATCATTTAAGTTAGGTAAAAATAAGTTCTTATTTCTTAATAAACTAACAATAGTATCAATATCATCATTACTTTTAAAATCTGTAGCTAAAACAAAAGTAATTAAATCTGCTATAACTCTACTATCATATATGTTATTATCAAAATTTTCACTAGCTTTATTATAGTGATACATAAAATATTTATAAACTATTTTATCTTTTATTATTTTAAATATAGATAATGCATCTTCAGTAGCATCTGTCTCATGCTGCATTCTTAATAAAATTGTAAATAAACTAACTTCATTGCAATCAATTGCATCAATATATTTTTCAAGTATTTTAATAACATCTTCTTTTTTTATTATATATTTATCAATCAGTCTTGAATAGAAATAATATTCATATAATTGATTATACCAGCTAACAATATTGTATTTTGAATTGTATTTTAGTATAGATGTTTTAATAAATCTAGCTATTTTCTTTTCAATCTTGTCACTAGATAAATAGAAAAGTTTTGGTTCTTTTTGTGTCTTTTGTTCTTGGCGACAACTTTCAACCTGTTCAAAGTAATTATTAATTTCTGCAAAATAAGTCTCTGCAGGATATTCATATATTGCTATTATACTATTAACTAAATCTTCTCTTGAAAGAGGATACTTAATATCAGACATATATTCAGTAACAATAGTTTTTAATAAATGATCTTTATCATAACTATTATGATCGTTTTTCTCTACTATAATACTAAATGATATGTTAATAATTGTTTCAATATCAAATTGAGTTAATTTATCTTTATCTAAATGATTAATAACAGTAGCAGAGAATTCAATCGATTTTTTGATAGTTCGAATATTTTTAATATTATACTTCTCTATATATGAATATAAATAGTTTTCAAATTTTTCTTTACTAATAAATGATACAGATGGCTTTAGTATTTTAGTGTCATTAATTATCATATTTATTATTTTATTAGAAAAATAATTTATGTGATATGTTTTATCAATAACTACATCTTTTAAATTTTTAAATATTTCAAAATTATTTATACTAATTCTAGTAGTATCGCCAATTAAAATAATTCTAAAATGATTTATATCGCGTAATGCCGCTATTAAACCAAAAAGTTCTTTATATGTTATCTTATCGCTTTTCTTTTCTAAATCATCTATAACTATATATATATCTTCTTTAAGTATATTGTTTAAATCCGTTTTAAAGGTACCGTTTTTAAGATTTGCAGGTTGATAAAAATTACATATCTTATTCGTGATTTCATTTAAGTTCTTTAATTCTAAAAATAAATTATTCTCTAATTCTTGGGAATCTTTTATTCCAAACAGCGATACATAGATACTTTTTTTATTTTTCAAATACCCTTTTATGTACGTTGTTTTGCCAATTCCCCAATTTCCATCTATTAAAAAAGATTTGTTTTGTTTTCCTTCGATTGTTAAGCTTTCTTCCAATTCATCTATATTCATACAAACACCCAATAAAATAATATAATACTTTCTATTATTTTTCAAATATCTTTTATTTATTAATTCCATATACTAATAATGATGATAATGGATTTGTAAACATAAATTCGTTACCATAAGTTTCTAATAATTTCAAAATATTAGAATAATTATTTATTACTTGAGTTGAATCTATTTGCCAAAGCTCTATTGCCTTTGTTTCCAACTTAATTGGATAATAATTACTACCATCATCTTTATCTATAACTTCAAAACTTTCAGGTGCAATAGAATCGCTAACTAATTGATTTGTATTTACTTTATATAGATTATCAAATAGTCCTATAATACTAGTATTTTTTATTATATTTTTATCTATTCTACTATTGAATTTAAATAGTTTGTGTCTTACAAATAATCTATTCAGAGAAAGTATATTATTATTAAAATATTCGCTTTTTAGCACTAATATTATTCTTTTATTATCTATTGTAATATTAAATAAATTAATATTAATAGTTGTAGATAAAGCTATTAAGATATTATCTTTATCTTTTATAAATTCAATATCATTTATATATGTTTTGTTATTACTATCTCTAGTTATTTCTATACTGATAACAATACCTACTGTAACTTGACACTTTAACATACGTACACCTCCTTTTTACACGCATATGTTCTATCACATATATATAAATATGTACAATATAAAAAAAATACTTTTATTACTGGTATTTTATTAGTTTCTCAAAATCCAGCAAAGTATTTCTTATTTTTGTTAATATACTATCTTAAAAAGAGTTGTTTTATTAATTATTCCAATATTTGTTTAATTTTTGTCTTAGCTTCTTCAACAGTATCCATACTTGGATACATAACCCAATCTGTCGTTGTGCCTAAATGAACAATATCATGGTCATCTACACCATCTACAGCTTGTGTTTCTATACTCCAATTATTTTTACCGTCCAATGTACTCTTAACTAAATCACCAATTACTTTTATTGGAATATCCGTAGTATAACTTTCACTAATATCTTTCATAATATTTTGATAGTTTGTTAGTGTGTCAAAGCTTTTTAATTTATTAAATATTTCTATGAGAATCCTTTGGCAATTAGCCTGTCTTACCCTATCTCTTCCTGGAAAGGCATTTCTTTCTCTGGCAACAGCCAATGTCTGTATACCGTTTAGATGCTGGCAACCTTTCTTAATATATAATTTATTGCCCTTAGTATCATTATATGTGTTTATTACTTGGGAATGTGTGGTTACAAACTCTCTATCAGAACAATAGTTTATTCCTCCAATTTCATCAACTAGTATTACTAAGCTAGAAGTATCTACTTCAAAATAGTAATCTATTTTTATATCGAAAAAATTTTCTAACGATTTAATAGCTATAGTTCTATCAGTATCATGACTTATAAAGCTTAACTTGTCTTTAGTATTATGACTATATACATCTATATAGTAATCCCTAGGAATAGATGTCAACAAGATTTTGCTAGTTTCCGTATTTATTGTAATAATCATATTAAAATCTGATAAACCAGCAAAGTCTTTTCCAGTTAAATAAATATTATATGCAGTCTTATGTTTTGGTATTTTTTCCTCTTTAAACTTTTCTCTAAAAAATTTATTAGTATTATATGTATAATAAATACAACCTATATTAAAAATTGATGTTATTACAATCAAAAAAATAGCCATAATTTTTAAAAATATCTTTTTTTTATTAAGTAAAATAATCTCTATGATATTTATTAGTAACAAGAGAGTAATTATTATAATTAAATATTTCTTAGGCAATAAGTCTATTCTTATAATAAAAAAAAACAAAACAAACGACATTATTAATAAAATAGCAGAAAAAATATTTTTCATTTTTTTCATATATGTCACCTCAAATTAATGCGTATATTATAACATATAGAATATATTTAGTAAATCAGATACCATTTATATTAATGTAAATTGACACTAAAGTAAAAAGATGTCCATAAAAACTTGGAGTTTATACAAACATCTTTTATTATTTAGTTTCCTTTTTCTCTTTTTTTAATGCAATAATTAATATTCCTAACGCAATCAATATATAGCTAGTTATTGATATATAGCTAAAAATATTATTTATAATATCATGTAATATTGCAGATATATTGTCATTCCAAATAAATATATTATTTATATTTATATTAATATTTATATATTTGACAATAAATATTGTTAAGAAACTGCTTATAAGCAGTGATAAACTTATATTATTATCTTTATATATTTTTCTACTCAATAAATATAATAATATAAATATTGCAGTAATAGAAATAATAATAATGTCAATATATTTATATATCTTTGATACTATTTTTCCAATTGTCTTATAGATATTTGCCTGAGTAATTTTTTCTATATATATATCTGTCATCTGCTTAATTATTTTATCTATCGAGTCTTCTTCTAATACTTCAATATTATTCTCATGAAGATATTGATTTATATTAGCTTTTAATTTACTAGAAATATCTGTTATATCAACATTTACATTTTTATTTTCATAAATATTCTTAACAAGCATATTGGTGTCTTGCTTTACTTCATCTATATTATATATATCAATTAGAACATCAGCAGGCAATTGTGATGGAATTAATACGTTAGACATATCTTCTCTTATTTCTTTATCAACATATTCATAATAGTTATTATTTTCAAATACTTTTATGATGTATTTTTCATTAAATATAGTTAGCCTAGCTATTGATAATATCACAACTAAACATAGTAATAATGAATTAATTACTTCAAATAAATAGTAGAATAACACTCTTAGCTTAGCCATTGTTATCACCTACTTGCTCTACTAGTACCAATCTAGCATATACTACATATCTCTTATCCCTATAACCTATACCACCAACAGGATAACATGTATATAACATTAATATTTCTTCGTCACTCTGAATGGGTAATTTTGATTCATCCTTTTCTTGAATTATATCTGTATCATACACGTCATAATCGAATATACCGTATGATGTTTTAATGGATATTGTATCACCAATTTTAACTTGTGGAAGATAGTAAAAATCTCTTACGCTATTATGCGCTCCTAAGACTATAGATCCACCTTCGCCAGGAAAATGAGTCCCTGCATTATGACCAACTCCATTTTTGATAATGTCTAAGGTATCACCGTGATATACCGGCAAATCATATCTTTGAATGCTCTTAATAGTTAAGGTGGCAAACTGTTCTCCCCATGCGGGATATTTTACTAAGCTCTTAGTTTCGGCATTATAAGTTATTTCTGTCTTTTTTGCCTTTTCATTAAAATTTCTTTCGAGGATTTTAGTCAATGATAGAACATCAGTTGCAACATCACCTATTACAAAATATGTTATTAGCAGAATTATACTAGTGAAAAATATAGCAATTGCCAACTCTTGTGCAATTGCTATAAATTTTCTGATTAGTTTCTTAAGCATTAGCTTTGCTTACTTTTTTTCCTACAAGAACTGCGCCAGTAGCAGCAATAGCAATTACTATAATTGATGCTGCAGTAGCAACTCCTGTATAGCTTGTAGAAGCACCATCTGATAATGAAGTTGTAAATACATCAGATAATTTAGTAAATACTGAACCATCTGAATTGTAAATTGTTAACAATCCATCACTTGTTAATGTTGCTTTTACAGAAGTACTTTTGTTGATTTCTTCTGCTAATGAAATCATTTTAGCCTTTTGTGAAGCCGTTAAACCGTTCCAACCAGTTGCTTTTGCTGATTTAGCAATTTCAATTGCTTCATCAACTTTGTCAGAGATGAACTTACAATCTTTATCAGAAATTTCATATTCTTTTAAGTATCTCTCAACTTGTGTTATTACTTCTGATTTAACTCTAATTGTTTTTCCATTTACTGTAATTGGCTCTTTAGCTTTAGCAAGTAAATCTGATTCATTGGTTGCGAATACATTCATAGGTAAAACTACGCTTGTAACCAAAAGTAATAAAGCAAATAGTCCTGATAGCGACTTTTTCATATTGAATCCTCCTTTTGTTTTTTATGTAGATACAAATTAGAAATAAGTAAATACTTACACTAGTAATATACTTCCAATTCATATCTTACTAGTACTATATTATATTTAAATCAATTTTTAGTCAAGAAAATATACATTTTTTTAACTTCTATTCATTAGTAGTAATACTTTTTATCTCATCACGATATTTCGTTATTTTATCTGTCTTAATTAAGTAAATCATCATATCAAAACATTCATCATAGTACTTTTTTAACATATAATTTGATAATCCTTGATACTTTTTACTAATATCAGAACAAACACCCATTTTAGTAATAACTGTTTTTATACAATTATAAAGAGAAGTATTATAACTCTTATATTTCTCTGAATCTTTTAGTATAAAAGCATATATTTTATCTAATATAATCCTTTTTATTTTAATACCATTATTATTTATACTTTTATAAGATAGAGCCAATTCATATATATCATTTGGTAACATGTTTTCTAAATCAGAGTAATCTATATCTTTTTCAGCTATAATTATTCTGTCTTCTAAATCATAGGCTTGATAGCCTAAAGATTCTAATATTAAAGGAATATTATGACTAATTATGCTTTTTGAAAGAATGGAAAACTTTGTATTTTCGTAATAATATTTTATCTTTTCCATTAGAAATTGAATATTTAAAATAAATTCTAAAAAATTAAGGAAAGCATCTAAAGTAATTTTTTTACTGTTAATATTTATACCTAATGACTCTAAATAGCTATAACAATCCAAGTATGTTCCTCGAAACTTCCAGTTATGAAATATATGAGTATTAACATATTCGAAATAAGAATATTTCTTGTTGTTAAAGGAGATACAGTTATTTTTTAATTCTTTTATTATTTTAATATACTCATCTTTATAGCCTTGTGAATTGTCTCTATTGAATATCGATACTCGCATATACCCTCCTGAAGATATTTCTATGTCCATAGATTCAAAAGTCAACAAATAATTTTCATTATTTTGATTCCTAATCTATATTCTATCTAATATATATAGAATTTTCAATTAGCATATATAAATATTATTTTATAAAACTTCCTTTTCATTTTCTATATTTTGATTTACCACTAAATAATTTATTGTCAATAAAATTGAAGATATACTAACAGCATTTCTAAGTGCTGAGATTACAACTTCAACTGGATCTAATATTTTGGTTGCTTCAGCAGTTTCATATTGATCATCCTTGAAATTGTATATCTTATTATACTTGGAATTAATAATTTCTTTTTTGATAATAGAACCATCTTTTCCTGTATTTTCGGCTATTCTTTCAAATGGGCTTCTTAAAGCTTTTTGTAAAATTGCATCTCCTAGTGTGTTAATACTTAGTTTATCACTCACATCTAACAAGGTTACTCCGCCGCCTAATACAACCCCTTCCTTAGCAATCTCTAAGGCACATAAAGCATCTTCATATCGCATTATCTTTTCTCGTATTTCTGTTTTTGTGTTACCACCAACATATATTGTTGCTATGCCATTTTCTAATTTTGATAGTCTACTTATAAGAAAGTCTTTTTCATATTCACTAGTACAAGTTTTTACTTCCGCTTGCAATTCAGCGACTAATTTTTTTACTTTACTAGGAGCAATTGATAATATAATTTCTTCTTTTCTTATTACTACATTTTTTATTACTCCTAAGTCACTAAAATATATTCTTTCATAATCAATGTTTTTAATAGTGGCACTGGCTAACGTTGAAATATCTGTTTCTATTTTTTCTCGATGCGAGGCATAGTCCGGCAATTTTATAATAAATATATTTTTGTTGGCATTTAAAAAGTATACTAATAGCTCCTGTTTAATACTTTCATCATAATCTTCAGTAAAGATTATCAGGATTTTATTACTGGTTAGGGCTTCATTTACTGCTTCACTTATTTGTTCTAAGTTTTGTAGATATCCCTTTATTAATAGGATATAAGCGTTTCTTAATTTTAATTCCTTTGTTTTTTTAAAGTACATATTAGACAATCCATCTATTTCAATATCATATCCATAATTTACTCTGTAATAAGTATCTAACTTTGTTCCTTCAGTTAATTTAATCGAATATTTACTTTTCATCTTAAGATATATTTCTGAAAGAAATCTTCCTATTTCTATACTATTAGCAGCTACCGAAGCAATCGATTCTAAATCCGAAGTTTTAGTAGACTTATTTAACTTTTTAATCAACGATAATACTTTTACTAATGATTTGTTCAATTCTTCTTTTAATACGATTGGGTTCTTTCCAGAATCAATCTCTTTCAATCCCTCATTAAATATTTCTTGGAGAAGCACCATTGTTGTAGTTGTCCCATCACCAACTATTTCATTTGTTTTTAAAGATGCTTCTTTGACTATTTCATAGATACTATTTATTGCTTCATTAGTACTAGATATATTTGAGGCAATAGTAACACCATCATTAGTAATAAAAGGACTTACTTCACTATTGCTTATCAATACATTATTTCCAGATGGTCCTAAAGTAGATGCGACAGCATCACAGAGAGTATTCACAGCCTCTTTTTTTACTTGTTTTAATTCATCTCCAGTTATAATTCTTTTCATAGCTTATCCTCCATTTCAATCATATTTTCCCAATATCTTTTTGGCATAAAGTTTCTTTGACACTTTAAATTCTCTCTTTCTTTGATTGCTACTGTTTTAAAGAATGTTTTCCATAAATCTTCTATAAATTCTTCTTCTGTCGTTAATGTTAAATTTAAACTTACTATCTCTTTTTCTGTAAGATACACAATCTTTTTTTGATAGTATATAACAAAAATACCCCTATTTTTATCTTTTATTATCCAATTAAGATTAGGTAATCTATGTTTAAAATGCAAAGAAATTAATCTAATAACATTATTCTTAGGGGATATTTGAGCATACAAGAAATTATTTTTCATCTCTTTGAATCTTAAAAAGCCAATTAGTTTATGCTTTTCATTAGCCACGTACTTGGATATTTTAATAACATCATTAACACAATCTTTATTTCTGTAAAAAAACACTTTATCCTTATAAATTAAAGCATTCCTAATAAAGTTATAGATAATAAGCTCCTTATTTTTATTTTCTGATAAATATACATAATATATACTCATAATTATTCTTCTAGATAATTTACTTTTTAGATATTCAATATTTTCTTTATAATTAGTTATTTTTAAATATAATGTTTCATCAAATAACCCATAAGTATAGCTATTTTCAGTCTTTATATCATCTGGTATTATATTTAACTTAATTAATTCAACTACTAAGATAATTAAAGAATGAAAATTATCGTCATATAAATATATCTTATTCATTAAATAAACTCAATTGAATACCCTTATTAGTAATTATTTTATCCTCTAATAATAAATTACTTTCAATAATTTTCTTTTTAAATATATTCATATCAGTAAAATATTTACCATTACATAAAATAAAGTATTTAGCTCTTTTCATTGATATACCCATTTTCTTTAAGTCATTAAATTCTAATTTATAATATCTTCTAGAAGAAATAATCTTTTGGGCTGATTTAGGTCCTATTCCTGGAACTTTTAATAAATCATAATAACTAGCACTATTTATCTCTTTTGGATACTCATCAAAATGTCTTAGTGCCCAATCAGCTTTTGGATCTAGAAGAATGTTGAAATTAGGATTATCTTTATCTAAGAGATTATCTACTTTGTAGTTATAAAATCTAAGTAGCCAATCAGCTTGATATAGTCTGTTTTCTCTCACTAATGGTGGCATTTTAATACTAGGTAATAACTTATCACTATTAACAGGAACATAAGCAGAATAAAATACTCTTTTTAAAGAATATGTTTCATACATTCTTTCACTTTTTGATAAAATATCTAAATCAGTCTCTTTACTGGCCCCTATAATCATTTGTGTACTTTGCCCAGCAGGAGTAAAATGATAACTTCTATTTTCTTTGATTGTTTTCATAATTTTAGAGATTTTATTTTCTTCTTTTTGAGGCGCTAATAACTTTAAACTATTTTCTGTTGGCAATTCTATATTAGCGCTTAACCGATCTACTAAGCTACCTAACTTTTTTAATAAGTAATCACTCGCTCCAGGTATTGCTTTAGCATGAATATAACCATGAAAATGATACTTAGTTCTTAGCAAATATATAGTTTCAATTAATCTTTCCATAGTATAATCTGGGCTCTTAATAATTCCAGAACTTAAAAATAACCCTTCTATATAATTTCGTTTATAAAAATTAATAGTTAACTCACATATTTCTTCCGGAGTAAACATTGCTCTTTTAACATCATTACTTCTTCTGTTAATACAATATTTACAATCAAATATACATGAATTAGTCATCAATATTTTCAATAAGGAAATACATCTACCATCACTAGCAAAAGAATGGCATATACCACAAGCGGCAGCATTGCCAATCCCTTTGGAATCATTATTTTTTCTATTACTCCCACTGGACGAACAAGACGCATCATACTTGGCACTATCTGCTAATATCATTAATTTTTCTTTTATTGTCATTTCAATCACCAAATATATTATACATTTGTTCGACCAATATGTCACGAATTTTTGTTCGTTTATTTATTAATTTATT
The DNA here is from genome assembly GCA_902803685.1 of uncultured Erysipelotrichaceae bacterium. The sequence continues at coordinate 6,748 of CADCQR010000019.1, read as the reverse complement.
ACTCGCCAAATACTATCACTAAATTGGATTTTATTACTACTTTTTAATTTATTTATATAGTAGTTATATTGTTCATCAGAAAGCTTTAATATATCACAAATATTTTTCTTTTGATTTACTCTATTTCTTATTAATCTATATATTTTAACAGCATAATCTATATATTCTTTATCTTGATAATTTACAATGAAATTAATAACTTCTCTTAGTTTTTTTATTTTAATAATTATAACACAATTAGTTCTATTATAATTTTTAGATCTATCTTCAATAATTATAAAGTGACCATTTACTGAAAAAATACCATGGGCAAAAGCGTTTCTAATATGATAGAAAAAACTATAGTAATTACCTTCTATGCCAGATCTCTTATCACAGTTTTTAAAAAGAAATAATTCTTCTTGATACAAATGTAATTTGTTTTTATCAATATCATTAGCAAGTAGTTTTTCATCTAATTCATCAAAAGTTTTTACTATAGAAAATGATTGTTTATCATCGAATAATATATGATTAATTTTCTCTATAAAATAATACTTATCTGTCCAAAGGTATTGCTCATTCCAACCGTAAGAGGAAATAGCCTTAGATTGGCTACTCTCTTCTACAATCGGAGTATTAAGTACAAAAAACATATAAATATCAGCTAGTTCCTGAAATTGTTTACTGCTAAGCGGTTTTATCCAAGCTGGTTTATATATTTTTGATTCTTCTTTATCACTAATATTTTGTTTACTATTTTTTCTACTCATGTTAATCACCTATATTAAATTATATACAAAAAAACAAACTATTAATAGTGATAGTTTATTTTCTCTATGAATTAAATTTTACTTTTTTGTTAGTTATTTTACTTAGTATTATTATTTCTAAAAAAGCTATAATAGGCCCAATTGTATCAATTAAAACATCTATAAATTGACCAGTTCTTCCATCTACAAATAATTGATGATATTCATCAGTACAGGCATATATAAAGCATATAACAAGTCCTATTAAATACAATAACATACGCTTATTTTTAATAAGCGAAGAAAACAAATTAATTAATAACAGATATAATATAAAATATTCACTAACATGTGCACATTTTCTTATTACTATATTAGTATTTTTTACTAACAAATTAGAATTAACGTTACTACTTACAGACTCCTTTATACTGCTAACTTTTTTGTTGCTTCTTTCCTCTGTACTTTCTATCAATTTTGTTGCTATTTTTTTACTTTTACTATTAGATTCAACAGAAGTCATAGAAGAAAGATAAAATATAACAAACATCCATACTATAACTAATACAAATTTTACAAATATCTTATATTTCATTATAAACCTCCTATTAATCATCTTTTTGTAATCGAACTCTATTATAGCAAATTATCTATAATTTATGAATAAAATTTAATCAATATAAATACTAGATACTTTTATTATTAAACAATTTAATTATTTTAAACATGAAATAATAATTATTTTTAAAAATATTTAATTATAAAAGATTTACCATTGAGGTAAATCCATAGCTTTTTTTACTAATTCATTTCTTATGTCTACTAATTCTCGATGATATCCAAACAGATACTTAGAATATTGTTTTATTTGATTATTAAATCTTTCGTCTTTCACTTTGGTAAACGAATCCCATTGTCTCTTTATCTTACTATAGTCATCACCTTTCCAAACGTCATGAATGGAAGATATGATAGTAGTTTCTTTCGCTACGCTATCCTCTATAGCTGTGACTTCTCTTGCCAACTCATTGGCAATTTCCATCATTTCATCAGCATCAACTTGTATTTTAGCCATTATATAAAACTCTCCTTACTAGTGCCTTTTTCATCAAAAGACACTCCAATAGTTTTATTAGTATCTTCTGTGTCTTCATAGCCAAGTGCTGCTTTTTTTATTCTATCAATATATTCTTTGACAGGGACAACTCTTTCATCATATCTATCAGCTAATACTTGAAATTTAGCGTCATATTTTTCAGCAGCTCTACCCTTCCACGAAATTAGTAACCTATTTTTTAAAGATTTTATTTTTTTAAATGAAGTCTTAATATTCTCATTAGTAGTCGATAGATCACTATTTTTTGCCTTTACCGCTTCAGTTATAATTGTTACGGATTCTAAATTATTGCTCATATAGGTATTCTCTATTCTGCACTTTCTTCTTCATAATATTCTTCTAGAGCTTCAATAAATTCTTCTCTTTCACTATCTGAATATCCTTTAGCTATTACTTCTTCTATTTTATCATGTTCAACATAGAATACAGCATCTTTAGTAATATAGCCCTCTGGATAAGGTACTGCTAAATAATCGTAGACTTCACCTGTAGTAATTTCCTTTTGCATTACACCAATTATAACTAAACGTTTTGTCCCTTTTCTTAATCTTACTATACTACCCACTGGTAATAAATTTTTGATTTTATCTTTCATTTTATGTCTCCTTAATAATTATTGTCAGTTGGCAAATAAACCCGCTCGCTTTGAATCTGGGCCAAGTTTGCCTCCGGTTGCTTTATCTATTCCATTTACGATACTATCAGAAACGAATTCATCAAATGATTCACCCGTATACTTTTCAGATATATAATCGGCAGTTGCTTCTATAGCCACACTAGCAACTTCACCCACTACTGCTTGAATTGCTGGAGCAGCTGGAGCTAATACTGGACATACTGCAACTATACCAGCAGTTACAGCAACACCAATTCCTTTTCCAATAAACTTTAGTCCAGCCTTTTTTAAAAGCTTTACTCCCGTTTCACATACTGTTTCAGCAGCTCCACGTTTTGTGAACTCTCCATATTCTTTATAGTTATCTATGCCGCTAATAACAGCATCCAAACCTATTCCTAATAGACCAAATTTCTTAGATTTCGTATATTTTTTACCAGCTTTTTTGGCTATGTCTACTAGAACATCCTCTGCTTTATCGGCAATTCCTGTAGCTGCTTTCATAGCTTTGGTTACATATTTTAACTTATCACTTGTCTTGCCAAGATATTTTCCATCTTTAATAAATTTATAAGTATCATATCCAAATGATAATGCAGATGATAAAGCACTTCCGCCAATACCACCGCCGACCAATGCTTTTGATATCTTTGCAATTTGTTTTGAGCCACTACCACCGCCGACCAATGCTTCTGGTATCTTTGCAATTAGTTTTGAGCCACTATCAGCAGGCCTTTCCATATAATTTTTTAAACTACTATCATAATCAGTAGGTTCTATTTGTGCATATTTGTCATCTAAAGCTGTCATCTTTTTGTAGACATCATTCAAATAGTTAATATTACTGTTAAAAGTGGTTCTTATTAGATTTGTAAAACTGCAATCCGCTTGAGTCAATAGTTTAAATGTATTTTGATAATCAGGGGCAAAGGCTCTAGTCTTTACTATAGAATTATATCTGTTTTCTAAACGTTGCAATCTGTCTTTTCTATCTTTTACTTGATTAGTATCAACCTTTATAGTCTTCATACTTTTGCTCCTTATTTCTTTGATTTCTTACTTGAGCTTTTTTGATTTTTACTGCTAGTTTTCTTAGATGAAGTTGATTTCGATTTCGTTGATTTTGAAGTAGTTGTCTTCGGCGCAGTATTAACAGCAGTGTAAGAATTCCTCCTACTTTGTTCTAACTGAGCTTGTTTTGCACGTTCTACCATCTCAATAGTTCTCTTATCATTATCATAACTCTGTTGTAACTCATTTCTAAAACTTTGAAGTCTATTTTTTAGACACTTAAGGCTATTAAGATGATATTCTTCCCCCAAGCCTACTATTTCTTGGCAACCATCATTTGAAAGTGCATCAACTTCTCTAATAACACTATCTAATTCGCTTAATAGATTATCTATTGTTCTATTTGTATACATAGTACCAATTAGTCAATGAATCCTTGGCCGATATTTTCGTTGCCAGATTCAGTTTCTTCGTATCCTGCTGCGGCATTTGTTCTTAGATAATCTACATATTGTTCTATCATTTTTTTGTATTTGTCATAATATTCATTTGCAAAAGCTTCTACAGCAGATTGCGTACTACTAGCAGCTGCACCACTCCAACTTTTTGATAAGTTATCTACTTCTGTTTTTACAGCTTTTAATGTTTCATGAATTTTATTATTATTATTTTCAATTTTAGTTGCTAAACTTAAAATCTCCTCTGTTTTAATTACGTTTTGCATTTTCTATTCCTCCTCTTAATTTGGCAAATTGCTAGCTGCTTTTTTATTAGCAGTTACTCTGTCTTCATAATTCTTTGCTTCAGTTTCTAATATTTTTGCTAAATGCTCTAATTTTTCTGTCATGTATTTCATGCTTTTTGTTAGTCCATTTACTTTTTCAACAAATTCTTTACTATCATCACTATGATAATAAGAATCAGACTCGTTTGCTAATTTGATAATTTCTTTGTATTCTTCTGTAAATTCGCTCGCTTTACTCTTAACGTTAGTAGAAGCTGCTTTAATGTCTTCTACTGTAAATTTAATATTTGCCATTACATTTCCTTCTTTCTCTTAAACTATTATTAATTTTGTTCCGTTTTCAATATTTGTATCACCTACTAAAGTTTTATCGTTATATTCCTGTCCAGATATACTATCCACTAAAACATTGTTACCCATAATAAATCTTTCGTTAGTAAGTTTTTCTATTGAACTACATAGAACCCCTTTAACATCTTCTATTGTTGATTCAGTCGTAATAAAGACATCATAATTTTTATTTATACTCGGTACAAATACATTTACTAATATTTTACTCATCTGAATCATCCTCTACTAATTTTACTATTTTAGCATCTCCTCCTTCGATAAGTATACCACATTTATTTGGTATTTTGGTTTTTATATTGAAATTATCATTACATTTAAATAAATATTGCTCATCAAAGCCATTGCCAATCCATAATAAATAGTCAGATTTAATATTTTTAAACCATACTCTATCTTTTAAAACATTTAATTTGGAATTTTTCTCGAAAAGAATTATATGAATATTATAATCTAAACTTCCTTTATATAATACACCTTCAAAGTCATCACGAATTTCTTTTTCCAAGTCCTCCAATATATTACGTAAATCACTAATAATAACAACTTTTGCTGGAGGAACTTTGTATTCTTTACCCTCTCTTTCGGCATTTTTAAATGCATGATTTCTAGCAACAGCCTCATCATATAGTGCTCTTATAGCATCTATATCATCAGCACTCTCTATTATATCTATATCTAAATTATATTCTCTTTGAAGAAATTTAGTTAAAGCTATTTTGAAGAAGTCATAATCATCTTTAGATTCACCAGTAACTACAGTAATATAATTATTTTCCAAATCCAAATATTTTAAATCTATATCTTCAATTTCCATTCCTATTGGAATAATTAAATCATCCTCTTTATAATTAACTAATAAACTTGATGTAATCTTTTTAGGTAATGTTTTTATCATTGAATCAACAGTATAAGAATTATTAGCCCTTAGTTCATCACTTTTTTTCTTTATAAATTCAACTAGTTTTTCATTTTCAGTTATAGAAGCAGTTTGGTACTCATAAACTTTCTGATTAAGTTTTACAAGACCACGACCTTCTATTGAAGCTGGATGAACATTAGTCTTACCAACAATTCCATAATAATTATTTTCATCATAGAATTGTAAAGCAATACTTTGAGCAAAATTTTGAGCTAAAGCATATCTCATCTCATTATCTAATGATAAACTAACTATTAGATTAATACCATATTTATAGCTTTCTCTAACAATCAATGAGAATTCACTTTCATATTCTTCATACAATTCTTTAAATATTACATAGTTATTAATAATTACTAAAATATTAGGTAATTTATTTTTATCATCACTATCTATTAATTCTTTATAATTTAAATGATCTTTAGTTATTAATTTCTTTCTTTTTTCAATTTCTTTTATCAATGATTTTAATAATGATTCTACTTTATCTTCTTCATCTTTTAATATAACATCTGCTACTGTAGGTAATCCTTTAAACATAACAAGATTTTCTAAATCAAAATCTAAAATATATGTATTCAATTCACTACTAGAATATGATGTTATACATGAATAAATAAATGTAGATAAAAATTTATTTTTATCAATAGAATTAGATCCATATACTAATAGATTTCCTTTTTCGGTAATTGGTATTCTTAATGGCTTATTCTGTTGATTTTCTAAATCGTCATATAATCCAATTACAGGATTAATATAATATTCTTTTTCGGTAAGTCTATATTTTTTCTTTATATCGTCTAATAGTATTATAGCAGGCATTGTATTCTGCCATATCTTACGTGAAGTTAAATTGTTATCTTTACATAAATTATTGATATATTGAACTATAACATCTAATTGTTTTCCTTCACTCTTTGTTGTTTTATTCTGCATTCTTACTTTGTATAGTGATAATAAATTATTATCTACTATATTTATTTCTGGTACTTCTTCTTTAGTAACTCTAGACTTTGGATAATAATCTGCACCACCATAAGCAGATTGACCTAGTTCAAATAATTCGTTATTTCCAACCTGTAAATAGAATCTTCCAACTTCTTTTATATAAGCAGCTTCAGGACGTTTCAACATTTCGTTACTATCAGCAACATCTTGAACTTTTAAACATACCCTAAACTTAGAATTTGACCAAATTTGATCGCTAACCACACCACTTGGTTTTTGGGTTGCTAAAATCAAATGCACACCTAACGAT
>CADCQR010000018.1 GCA_902803685.1 uncultured Erysipelotrichaceae bacterium | reverse complement strand
TTTGAGGCAGGAACTCCACCAATAGCGGAAGTCATTGGCTTAAGAGAAGCAATATTGTATTTACAAGATATTGGTATAGAAAAAATTCATGAACATGAAATTAATTTAAAAAGCTACTTGGTATCTAAAATTGATGGTATTGAAAATATTAATATTTATAATAGAAAATCTGAGAGCGGTATTTTATCTTTTAATATAGATGGTGTTTTTGCTCAGGATGCGTCTGTGTATTTAAATAGCTATAATATATATGTTAGAGCCGGTAATCATTGTGCAAAAATGTTAAAGGATGAGTTGGGTGTTAAAAATACAGTAAGATGTAGTCTGTATTTTTATAATAATTATGATGATGTTGATAAATTAGTGGAAGCATTAAAAAATAGTAAGGATATTTTTAAAGTTATTTTGTAGGTGAAATATGGATAGTGATTTGAGAAGAGAAATAATTCTAGATAATTATAAGGAACCATTTAATAAGGGATTAGTTGATGAAGATGGTTATGTAAAAGTGAATACTAATAGTGAAAGTTGCATTGATAATCTTGATTTTATGCTAAAGATTGAGGATGGTGTAATATGTGATATACGATTTGATGGTGAGGCTTGTGCCATCAGTACTTCTGCAAGTTCTTTGTTGATAAAATCTTTAATGAATAAATCAATTGAAGAAGTAAGAATTATTTTAAATAATTATAAGAATATGATAAATGAAGCTGATTATGATTCTGATATATTGGGTGAACTTAATGTATATGATGAAATTTATAAACAACCGAATAGAAAAAATTGTGCACTACTTCCAAGTGCTGCTATAGATAAAATTTTGAATATTTTGGATAGTGATTTGGAAAAGTAAAAAAATTTTGCTGTTTATTAAATCTGTTTTTTATATTTAGAATTCAGTTAAAAAAGATAATTCTTTATAAGAATTTTTTCTTTTTTATTTTTGAATATTAATCAATTGTATTTTTTGGCGGTTTTACATTTCTTTTTAGGTATTTTAATATACCATTCTGAAAGGAGGTGTAATAATGTTAAATCAAATAGTACTAGTTGGAAGATTAACTAGAGATATTGCTGTTAATAAATCTGATAATGGTACTAAAGTTGCTACTATTTCTTTGGCTGTTCCACGGAGCTTTAAAAATATGGAGGGTACCTATGATACAGATTTTATTGATTGTGTTGCATTTGAAAATGTTGCTGCTAATACTGCAGAATATTGTAATAAGGGAGATATAGTTGGTGTTAAAGGTAGAATACAATCTAGAATTATTGAGGATGATGATAATAAAAAAACATTAGTGGAGATTATTGCTGAAAAAGTAACATTTTTATCTAGTAAAAAGAAGGAAGAATTAGAAGAAGCAGAGTAATCTGTTTCTTTTTAGTTAATTTATTTTTTATGCTATAATACATATTGAGGTGTATTATGAGTGAGTATAATGAGAAAACTATAGAAATGTATAAATCTGGAGGAGCATTAGAATATTTACAACATGGTCAAATTGATCCGGAAACTGAAAAGTGGAATAGATTATTTGCTTATATTGATAGTCAATTACAGGGTAATAAAAGGAAAACTATTGTTGAATTTGGTAGTGGTGGTGGACAACTAGCTATTATGCTTCAATCCGCAGGATATGATATTACTGCTACTGATGTTGTAGATGACTTTTTAAATAATCAAAGAAATATTGGAATTAATAAAGTGAAAAAATATAATTTTTTATTAGATGATTACGATAAAGTCTTTGGTTGTAAAGTTGATCTTATAATCTCTTGGAGAAATCCTCATTTGGATATGGACGATATGAGAAAGTTGTTTGATGTTGCTTATAATGGGTTGAATGATGATGGAATGTTGATAATTAACTTTCAAAATGCAGAAGTTCATCCTAATGCTAGTATGTTAGCAAATGGAACAAAATTTGAATATAAGATTCTTGAGGATAAAAAAACAACTGGAAAAAGATTTTACGCCTATTTTACTAAAGATGATATTGATTTCTTAAGAAAAGATTTGTTTGATATAGAAGAATATCATAATGAGGGTGGAACTGAACAGAAAAACTGGTATGTTTTAACTTTAAAAAAAATTAGTAAATAGATTGTTAGATATTTTAACAATCTTAATTATGAATATGAAAATTAAATATGGGTCATAATATTAGTTAATATTCTTTACTCTATGTGTTTTTGTTGTTAGAATATGTTTTAAATATTTTTTCTGTGAAATAGGCGGTGAAATTTATGTCTCTTAGTAAAGAATTTATTCAAAGTGCTTCGCCAGAAGAAATATATAAATTGATATTACCAAAATTAAATAGAAATTTAGGTAATTTTAAGTTTCTTAATTTTTCTAAAGATGAATATCATGATTTGATAATAAGAGAAATTATTGATTCAAAGAAACAATATTCTGGCAAGAAGCCATATTCTAAGTATTTAAATGGAAAAATTCAACTTAGATTAATTAATATCGTAAAAGAATGTTTGCGTGATGAAGAAAAGACATTTGATGTTTTTTGTAGTTATTTAAATCAGATATTAGAAGGTCATAGTGATGATTCAACTTTGGTTCATCAAAATCTAAAAAAGGTTGACAGTTTTTGTAAAAACTTTGATTTTATTCCTAGTGAAGAAATAATGGAAAATTTGTTAAGGAATAATCAACATTTAAATAAAATTATAGAAGCTACAGTAGAGCGATATAAAGAGTCTATAAAGTCTGGAGATTTATATAACATTTCTGATATTATGTTTATTATTATGGCTATTGAGAGTTATTGTAGACTGAATAATATAGAAATTGGTAATATAAATGATGGTAATCATTTTGCTTACGATCAAAATAATATTGGTTTCGATGATTCAACTAAGCGTTATTTAAGAGAAATTGGAGCTTATCCACTTTTAACTTCTATGCAGGAAAGGTTATTGGCGGAAGAAGTTAAAAGTGGTAATATTGGTTCTAGAACTAAATTTATACATAGTAATCTAAGGTTAGTTGCGAATATAGCTAAGCTTTATATAGGCAAAGGTATGGATTATTTAGATATGATTCAAGAGGGGAATATTGGGTTGATGAAAGCTGTGGATGATTTTGATCCTGATTTGGGTCATAAGTTTTCTACTTATGCTACATTTAAAATCAGAGCTTATATTGAAAGAGCAATAAAGAATAAATCTAGAAATGTAAGAATTCCAGTTCACAAACTAGGAGAAATTAGTGCATATAAACGAGCTGTGTTAAAATTGGAAAATCAAAATCAAGGTGCACCAACAATCGAAGAAATAGCAAGAGAAATGGATTTGCCAGTCTCTAAGGTTATTGAAATACATAATTTGCAATATGATACTGTTAGTTTGAATCAATTAGTTGGGGATGATGATGATATTGAGGTTGGAGATTTAGTTCCAGCGCCTGGAGAATCTGTGGAGAATCAAGCGATAGAATTAAAGGCATCTAGTGAGCTTTTTGATTTGTTACGTTTGTGCTTAGATGAAAGACAAGTGCAGGTAGTTGCTTATAGATTGGGGTTAGTTGGTGATAGAAAACTAACTTTGGAGGAAATTGGTCAAATAATGGATATAACACGCGAAAGGGTTCGTCAAATTGAAAGCCAAAGTTACAGTAGGTTACGTATAGTTTTAAAAGGCGATGGAACACTTACACTTAAAGAAGGGTATAGAAAAGTATTGTCTAAAAAGCGTGTAGTCCCTGAACAAATTCCTGAAAGTTATAACAGGGGAAGAAAAATTGATGCGTCAAAAAAGGAGAAAGATTATATGAGCGGTAGACGTGGTAGGCAGAAATTAAGTATTTATAAATTGGTAGGAGATTTTCCAAGAGAGATTGTTGATGCTGTAATTGGCAATTTATCGGATTACGATAGAGAGGTTTTTGATACACATTATGCTACAAATTCAGTGGAACAAGATCAGGCTCACAAAAATTATTTTAGTTCTAAATTAGTTCCAAAGATACGACAAGCTGTAATAGAAATGCTTAGGAAACCAGATAATAGTAGTGATTTAGAAAAACCAGAGGAATTATCTGCTGGTGGTGGCAGTGATTTAGAAAAACCAGAGGAATTACCTGCCGGTGGTGATGATAGTGTTTTGGGAGAAAGAGAATTATCTGCTGATGGTGGCGACAGTGATTTAGGACAAAGAGAACCATCTAATTTTGATGAAACTTCTGGAAATGCTAATGAACTGCTAGAGATAGATGAGGAACCAGGAATATTTGTTGGCGTTATAGACTTAAAAAGTGCTGATAACTCCAGTATTGATTTGATGGGGTTATCTGATGATGATTGTCGCAGGTTATTTAGTTTATGGAAGCTTGGCTCTTTT
>CADCQR010000017.1 GCA_902803685.1 uncultured Erysipelotrichaceae bacterium | reverse complement strand
GCACTCGAAAGAGGTGCCCGTGAATAACGGTTAGAACAATTAAGATAAATAAAGGATGGTACCGTCTTTATGACTCCTTGATATCTCTCTTTTTTGTATATCAAAGGAGATTATAAGAATAATAGAAACAACTTATAAAAGAATTAGCTTCCTATCAAAAGCATGATAAAAATGAGTAAGGAGAGGATGTATATGGAATATTTTATTGAGAATATGAATAATGATAATGCTGAATTTTATGCTAGAGTTAGTGCTTTGGCATGGAAACAGGCGTATATTGGTATTGTTAATAATGACTTTTTGGAATTAATTAATAAGGAAGAAGAAATTGAGAAGGCGATTTCTAACTTAAAAGATGGATTAAATGATGGGAGCAAAAGATTTTTACTAAGATATAATGGAGAGTATGTTGGATTATTGCGTGTTCGCAAAACAAAGTATGAAAATTATAGTCAGTATGGAGAACTAGGTGCCTTATATCTATTAGATTGTGTTAAAGGTAAAGGATTCGGAAAGGTTCTATTCAACAAAGCAATTAGTGAGTTAAAACAGATGGGATATAGTAAGATGATTATAGGCTGTCTTTCAAAAAATCCTTCTAATAAGTTTTATCAATATATGGGAGGACATTTTTTAGAAACTAATCCATTAGTTTTGCCAAATGGACAAGAATTATTAGAAAATCTATATTACTATGACATTTAATATAAATGCAGGATAGGATAATACGTTAGATAATATTATCCTTTTTATGTTATAATTAAAATGCGTGAAAGTGTTATGATAGATGTTATTAGCATTTGATAAAAACATTATTTATTTTTTAATATTATCAAATTTAGTAAGTAATAATTACTACTATCTAAGGTCGATAGGTGATATAAATGATTAATATAATTAATAGATATATAAAGTTTTTGAATTTTGATGAATATTTAAGAAGCAATATTCTGACTTTTGTAAAGGCTTTTTCAGAGTATTATGGGGAAGATAAAAGTGATGAAATAATTGATAAGTTATCTAAAACATTATTAATAGGAATAAATACTCCTAAAGCTGAAGAAAGATACATACATAAAATAGAGTTGAATACAACTCAAGATATTATCTCTAATAATATAGAAGAAAGTGAAATCTTACCTTATAAATTACTATTCCAAGATTTATCTTTTGAAGAAATGAAGTTTTTGCCTATAACAAAATATATTGATTTTTATAGTAGATATAAATTGGGAATAGAAGGTAGACGAAAGCTATTCATAGATACTGGTGTAGAAAAAATAGGTAAATATGTTCCTGAATTTAAAAAAGAAGAATTAATTGATATTATTAGGACACAGGTAATTCCTGATAAATATAAGAATAGTGTTTTTACCAATATTGTCAGTTATTATATGACCATTTCTAATGTAGATAGAGAATATGCTGATTTGTTTGAACAGTCCAAGAAGTTGCTAAATTTAATTGATCCAAATATTACGTTAAATAACTTTTCAACTTATGTAGAAAATAAAGAAATTCAAAGATTAAATAGTATTGCAGATAACTTTGAAAGTTGGAAAAAAGAATACCAGAAAAGAACCGAAATGTTAACAGAATATAAAAATAATCAAGTGATAACTGGGCAAATTGGTAAGCATATTGCAGCAGAGTGTTTTAAAGCCTATGTGCTAGAAAATATCGAATTCATTCCAGCTGATAAAAGAGAATTAGTATCCAATTATCTTCAAAATGGTAAAGTAAATAACTACAGACTTGATGCATATATAGCTTCCATATTTGGTTATCACGCTGGATCGCAAACCTTAATGGATTCTTTTTCTGAGGAAGCAACAAGGACTCTTTCTAATACAGCTGAGCCTGAGTGGGTAAAAACCAAAATAAAGCAAGACAGAATAAAATATTTTCAAATACATGGTATTGATTACGGAAATGATTATGTATTATATCTACACGATGCCGAGATAGAAAAAGTGTGGCCCACTTCAGAACAGCTTCAAAAAATGCAAGATTCAAAAAGTTTTTGGGAAAATAAACAAAATGTTGAATTTTTCAATTCTTTACCATTTAATCTTCAAATACAAAAAAATATTGAAGAAATGCATTTGCTTCATTCGTTTGATTCGTTCGATGCAAGACTATATAGCATTGATGTGCCAGGAACATTTGTTAATCATGGTCTTGCAAAGACAAAAGACAGCTTTGAATTGTATCCTATGCTAGTTGTTAGAAGTGATGATAATGGAGCTATTGACCATGATATAGTTCATGAACTAAATCATCTATATGAACTTTTCTTAAAGTGTGTAGGTGATAATAATTACACTGTTGTATCTGGCTGGGATGAGAGCGTGGAGTATTTTGGGCAGTCATCAGATGAAATAGATACTTTAGAAGTCGAAAGAAACAAGCGCAGTTATGAATTGTTTAACGAAGTTATTAATGAAATGATTACACAAGAAATATGCCAAAAGATGCGTCAAAATAACATTTTTGTATTTGACGAGCGAGAAAGTTACAGAGATGTTAACGTAACTTGGTATGATAGTATGTTTTTTATTGCTAATGAATTTTTTTCTGAATTTAAAGATAAAATAATTGAGAGTAGGCATAATGGAAATATTCAAATTATCTGGGATGAAGTAGGGAAGGAAAACTTTGATCAGTTGAACGAATTATTTAATATCTATTATGAGAACTTTAATGGTAAAAGCACTCTATTAAATGACGCAAGGAAGCAAGGATTAGATACACCGGATACTAGACTATATGATGACATTTTAAAAAGGAAAGATAACATATTAAATAACATGAGAATGTACAGTGCTGGGCAGCATAATTTAGTAGAAAGTAGTAGAAATACAACTCATCATATCTAACTGTAATATAACAGACATAGTTTATACTCGATAGGCTAGGTAGTGTAAATTTGACATATCTTGTAAATTATGATATATTATTAATGCGTTGATGGAGAAAAGTAGTCAAAATAGTTATTCGAGTGAATTAGGTATAGTGTGAACTAATAATAACATTTGATGAAAGAACACTCTTGAGCAGACTACCGAAAAGTATTTCTAAGTAGACTAGTCCGGATGGCAGCCCGTTATCATGTTGCTAGGTTTGTTAGAACTGAATAAAGAAAGTGATTACTGTAATAACAAACTGTTTATATTATATATAAATAGTTTTTTTTTAGTAATAAATTAAGGTGGCACCGCGGATACCCGTATTCGTCCTTATATTGTAGGATGATACGGGTTTTTTATGGAATGGAGGTGTTTATATGTATATAATAACAATGATTAAAGTGGCTGATTTAAAATCATAATACAATATTTATTTATATCGTATGTGTAATTAAAATAAATTATGAAAGAAGTGATTTTTTGCTAAGAAATAATAGTAAAGAAATATATGAAGTGAGCAGATTTTATATTTCATTTTATGTTTGCTTCATACGAATATAAGTAAAGTAGATAGTTCCTACAATCTATCTTAATTTATTTATAAAAATAATAAATTGAGAAAGAGGGTTATAAAAATGAAAAAAGAATTAAGTTATTTAGAATTAATCAAAGCAATAGATGACATTAAGAAATACTTTGAAAAACAGCTAGAAGTAAGATTAGATTTAACTAAGGTACAAAGTCCATTATTTGTAAAAACAACTACAGGATTACAGGATACTCTAACCGGAATAGAAAAGGGAGTCTCTTTTAGAAAGAGCAAAGAAAAATTTGAAATAATTCATTCTCTTGCCAAATGGAAAAGAGATGCATTAGGAAGATATGGCTTTCCTATACATACTGGTCTCTATACAGACATGAAAGCAATTAGAAAAGATGAAGAAGTTGATGAAGTTCATTCTCTGTTTGTTGAACAATGGGATTGGGAAAAAGTGATATCAAAGGAAGATAGAACGATTGGATACTTGAAAGAAACGGTTAAATCGGTTTATAAAGCAATAAGGCAAACATTAATTTTTGTTAAGCAAAAATATAGATTTATAACAGTCGTCTTACCTAAGTCAATATTCTTTATAACTAGTCAAAGTTTAGAAGACATGTATCCTGATAAAACTCCTAAGGAAAGAGAACAATTAATTACTAAAGATAAAAAAGCGGTGTTTATTATTGGTATCGGCGATAAATTAAAATCTGGCTTAGTACACGATTTAAGAAGCCCGGATTATGATGACTGGTCCTTAGATGGAGATTTATTGGTTTATGATAAGACTTTAGATAAATCTATAGAATTATCTTCAATGGGTATAAGAGTAGATGAAAAATCACTTGTATCACAATTAGAAAAAGCTGGTTGCATAGAAAAGTTAAAAATTCCCTATCATCAACAAATTCAAAGAGGGGAATTGCCATATACAATAGGCGGTGGAATAGGTCAATCAAGAATACTTATGTTTTTATTAGAAAAATCACATATTGCTGAAATTCAGGCATCAAGTTGGGAAGATAAAACATTAAAAGAGTTAAAGGAAAAAAAGATATTATAAGTAAAAGGAGAGGATAATATGGATATAAAAAAGATACATGATTGTTATCAAGAAATAATAGAAAAAGACATAGAAGTTGTAGGCTGGATTAGAAAACATCGCAAGCAGAAAGGCGTAGGCTTCATAGAATTATCAGATGGTACTTGCTTAAAGAAACTTCAAATAGTATATGATAAGAGTATAATTGATTATGAAAAGATAACTAAAATACATTTTGGTTCATCCATTAAAGTATTGGGGACTTTAACCATATCTCCAGCTAGTGAACAAAGTATTGAATTAAAAGCAAAAGAAATTATTTTGATTGGTGATTGTCCTGATGATTACCCAATTCAACCTAAAGCACATACAAAGGAATTTTTAAGAGAACAAGCCTATTTAAGGCCTAGAGCAACATTATTTCAAGCTGTGTTTAGGGTCAGAAGTGTATTATCAATGGCTATACATGAATATTTTCAATCTCGTGGCTATTTATATTTACACGCTCCAATTCTTACAGCGAGTGACTGTGAGGGTGCTGGTGAGATGTTTCAAGTAACAACACAAGATTTGGACGGAATAGCTAAAACTGGTGAAGTCAGCTATGAAAGTGATTTTTTTGGTAAAAAGGTTGGACTATCAGTATCAACACAATTTGAAGTCGAGACATTTGCACAGGCCTTTAGAAAAGTATATACTTTTGGTCCAACATTTAGGGCGGATAAATCACATACACCATATCATGTAGCAGAGTTTTGGCAAATAGAACCTGAAGTCGCCTTTTGTGATTTAGAAGGAATAATGGACATTGCCGAAGAACTAGTAAAATATGTAATACAATATGTACTAGTACACGCCAAAGATGAGATGGAATATCTAGATAGGCGTTCAACAAAGGGGTTAATTGAAAAATTAACTAAAGTATTAGAATGTAAATTTAAACGTGTTACATATGAGGAATGTATTTATATATTAAAGAAAAGCAAAAAAGATTTTGAATTTAAACCAGATTATGGAAAAGACATTGCTAAAGAACATGAAAAGTATTTAACAGAATATTTTGATTGCCCATTTTTCTTGACCATGTGGCCAAAAGAATTAAAGTCATTTTATATGAAACAAATGCCAGATGAAACTGTTGCTGGTGCCGATTTAGAGTTACCAGGTATTGGGGAAGTATTTGGAATGAGTCAAAGAGAAGATGATTTAGATAAATTAGTTTCCAGAATGAAAGAATTAGACATGAAAATAGCTGATTACGAATGGTATATAAAGCTAAGAAAATATGGATCATGTGAAAGAAGCGGTTTTGGTATAGGGTTTGAAAGACTCTTAATGTACATTACAGATATGGATAATATTAGAGATGTTGTTCCTTATCCTAGAACAGAAAAAAGTTGTGATTATTAATAAATACTATTTTATAAAAAGGCCAATTATTGCAATTGGTCTTTTTAAATAATTATAGTCGATTTTTAATTCAATCGTGTTATAATTAACTAAAATAGAGGGGTATTAGTTTATGAAGTATAATAAGAATGCAATCAAGAAAATTTTTGTTTTAGTATTATTGTTAATGCCAATTTTCGTTTTGGCAAAATCTGATGAAGAAGAGCTTTCGCTTTTTGCTGCACTTGGTATGGAAGCTTTTGTTTCGATGCATATGTCTGCATTTGTTTTGCTTCCATTAGCACGTATATTTGCTAAAGAAAATTCTAAAAAGGTCTTTTGGGTACTTTTTACTATACGTATTTTATATTTACTTATTTTCGATTTATTTATAACGACTTCCGTTGCTTTTTTTGATTTTCTTTCCGTGTTTATAGGGGCCTTTATTATTGTGCCTATAAGTGTAATCTTAACTAGCGTTAAAGAAAAAGTTATAACAAATAATAAAATAAGTAGTAACAGGCCAGGAAATACTGTTGTTAATCTAAAATGTCAAAAATGTAATTTTCCATTGAAAGCTAATGATAAGTTTTGTGCCAATTGTGGTGAACAAGTTGCAGAGGTCAATGAAACTACTCAGATTCAAACAAAAAAATTAGTTTTTCCAACAAATTTTGATAATATATACAGTTTATCAGAAGATAGTATGCTTGAAGAATTTATTAAACAAAAACTAGTAGTTGCTGGCATAGATAAATCTTCTAAATTAATTCCTGCAGCCATATTAAAAAGAAAAAAAGTTTTACATATTATATATTCATTTTTGATTTTTATCTTTATAACCTTAATATTCTTTCATTTCCCATTATATACATATATCATAGGTCTGATACTATTGGTTATATTTTTTCTAGCTACTAGAAAGTATGATTTAATTCAATATTTAAAAAAACAAATCAAGGCAAGACCTCAAGAGAAAATTATAAATATCATAATGAATGCCAAGGCTACTTTTACAGAGGATAACTCAAAAGGTTTATTAATAAAAGGTGTTTTAGTAGCAGCTATTTTACCATTAATTATTTTTAATTCCCCAATTATTATTTATGAGAAAGTACCTAGGGGATATGCCGTTAGATATTATATTTTTGGCTGGACTAATTTTAAGACAGCTACAATTCCGGAGACATATAAGGGTGAAAACGTTGTAACCTTAAGAGGTAATACGTTTTCTAATATGCCATTTCTAAAAAGCGTGAAATTGCCAGACTCAATTAGAACAATTAGAGGGCAGGCTTTTAAAAATTGTACTAAATTAGCAGAAGTAAATATTCCAGAAAAACTCGGTTATCTTGGCGGAGGAGCTTTTTATAATGCAAAGTCAATTAAGCACATAGAACTACCAGATACTTTGACATATTTAGGTGGTGAGGCCTTTTATGGTGCTACATCTTTAGAATATATAAGGCTATCTAATAATCTTAGCGAAATAAGAGGGGACAGTTTTGAATACTGCACTTCTTTACAAAGTATTACTATCCCTGATAACGTTACAAGAATAGGTGGACATGCTTTTTATGGCGATTCATCTTTATCTGAGGTATCAATTAGTGAAAATAGCAATTTAGCTGAGATTGGTTCATCAGCGTTTAGATTATGTTCAAGTCTATCTACTATTACGATTCCAGCAGATACATATGTAAATGAAAGGGCATTCAAAGAAAGTCCAACTACAGTTAATCGTTATGGGAATCTTGGAGAATTGCCAGAACGAATTTATTATGGAAATGAAAGTCCAATAAAAAGGTATGAAAAATTACATTTTGCAGACTATAATATCTCTTTAAAACTAAATCAATATGAATATTATGGAAATGGTTATGGCAAAGGTAGCTTTATAGTTGATTTTAATGATGGTGTACATAAAGATATTATATTTAATTTTGCTATAACAGGTAACACAGCAAGTGATGCGGTATCATTCGTTTATTCCGACTACGTTTTTATGGTAAAAGATTTGCAAGAGAATGAAGTATCAGTTAAAATTAATCTGAACATTAACTATTCAGCAAATTATAAATATAAGGCAAGATATTCTTATATAAAGGCTGGGGATAATTACAATTTACCTAATTCTAGTTATAATGTTAAACTTGAAAAAATAAATGTTATTGGCAGTAAATATGAATATATATTTTCTTGTAATGGAAAAGAATTCGCTATGCCAATAGGTAATGGGGCAACTTATTTTACTAATCACGATAATAATATGATGATAGCAATAAGTACTTTTTACGGCTCTTCAGGAGTATATTTGAGTATTTATTATAATTAATGGGGGATTTATGGATTATAAGTATATTCATTTATTATATGTTCCAACAATGGCATGTAATATGGGATGCAAATATTGTTATTTAGAGAATAATACAGTTGATGATGGGAATGATTACAATGTGGTTGAAACACTTTCCTATGCAGTTAAAAAGTTTAAGAAAAATAATGTCATTCCATTTAACATATCGCTACATGGTGGAGAAGTAACTACACTTTCTAAAAAAAGTTTTTATGAGTTGATAAAATATATTAGTGATTACTATAATGAAAACAAGGAAACTATAATTGCGGGAGGATTTAAGCTTGGTAATCCACATATTAAAACAAATATGTATAATTTAGAAAAACATATAGATACGATTAGAGAATTTAATGTTTCAATATCTGGAAGTCTTGATTTGCCATTATCTTTGCATGATGAGTATAGGATAACTAAAGGTAATCAAAAGACATTAAAAAGAATATTAGAAAATATTAAGCTACTTAAAGACATTCCCAATAAGAAGAAAGTTTCAGCCACTATTTTTAAAGAGCATTACAATCATCTTGATGAAATTATTAAGGATATCAAATTTTTACATAAAAATACATGCCTTGATATGAATGACTTTAATTTTATGATTGGATTTGATTATAATTCAAATGGCATTCTTCATCATATTACAGAAGAAGAACAAGTAAATTTGTATCGAAGAATGCATCAAGAATTTGATGGGACCGATTTAGATTATGGTGTCAATGGACCTTGGTTTGATGAATTCGGTCCTGGCTATTGTACAAATTGTGATAATTGCGGAGAAAAATTCTTTTTACTAGAAAGAAATGGCGATATATATTCTTGTGTTAGAGGACAAAAAAATTCAGATTATTATTATGGCAATGTATACACAAATACTGTTGAAGAAATATTAGCCAATGCAATGAATAAAATATTTTTAAATCATAATAAACAGACATTCAATGAAGAATGTACAAAATGTGGTTACTTATACTTATGTAAGACGGGGTGCCCATTTGTAAAGAATAATTACAATTCTAATAAAAGCTATACTTGTAAATTACAACAACAAATGTATAAAGACAGAAATTATCAAAAAGATGAATTTAATGATGAGTTTGTTTATAAATATGTAAGTAAGATGCGCTTAGAAGATAAGGAAAAGTATTATCCAAAGCAAGTGGCGGCTGATTATGCAACTCTAGAAGAACTTGTAGAAAAAGATAGGAATCTTAAGTACATATATGATAGTAATAGCTTTATATTAAAAGTTGATGATATAGAATATCATTTAGAATCACAGATTATTAAAAAAACAAGAGAAATCATATACATAACACCTAATAGTAAAGTAGAAATATTGATGAGAAGAAATTTAATAGGTGAGTTATCGGACTACCCTCAAAATAATTCACTTTATATAATGCTTCTTAGTGGTGATTTAATAACATATGGGGATGAAAACAGAACAAAGCAAAGACATATTGCCACTCATCAAGTCTATAAAGGAGTTTTGGATAATGGTAAAAATACCGATGAATATTATGTGTATGATATAAAATTTATTATTGACCAGTATAAAAAAGAGTATTCTATAGATAAACCAAATAATGTATTTTTCACAACGTCTGCGCTTCGTGATTATCATTACTTAAAGCAAAAAAATAACGCATATTACCATATTCAAGCAATAAATTTACCATTTCAAAATATAGAATTCTATTATTTAGATAAGGAGCTAGAAAGATGAATAGAGAACCTGAAACATATGAAGAATTAATAAGATTTAGAAGATGTGTTGATTTAACTTCCCATTATGATTTATCTCAAGACGAAGTGGAAAAAATTTATAAGCATTTGGAAACTTATCAAAATGCAGTGGTTACTGGCAATAAAAGCACATTAACACTTAGTGTTAGTTATAATAAAGAAGTACAACCTGTTGTAATAAACGCTAAATGTATTGATAGTACTATAGATGGTATAAAGTTAAGTAACAAAGCATACACCCTTATACCGCACTATGTTTCACCATCTTATAGTGATAGTTATAGTGGTGGCTTTTCATCCAATAATAACAATAATAATAACAATAACAATAATAACAATAGATAGGAGAAAGTATGGCATTAATCTCTGATGAATATCAAAAAAATAAGCTTAATAAGTACAATATAAATATCAGATCAAAGTACTTTGCTCATAACAAAATATATGAGAAGAACACAGATGATTCAATAAACGAAGATATAAATCATGGCATATTAATAGAAAAAGAATATTACATTAATAATAATTTAATTCACAAAGAAAATGATTTTGATTCTAGAATAGAATATACATATATTTATAACGAAAATGAAGATATAGATTATCAATGCATTAATTGTGGTATGCAAGCTAAAATAAAGGATTTTATAGACGGGTGTCCTTATTGTAAAACTTCTTATAATATAGACTATACTGACAAAGACTTGGGCAGTAAATATCATTATGATAGAGTGTTAAGAAGTAACTTATATAAAGTGGTTGTAGGAGTAGTTGATTTAATAATTAGTATAATATTATGCTATTTCTTTATAAAACATACCTCTAGAACATTTAATGAAATAGATATACTTAAAATATTTATTTATGGATTAATCTTATCAATCATTTTATATTATTTTTTCTATATATTAGATGCATATATAGTATTAGGGCCAATAAAGAAATATAAAGATATGCAAAATAAAAAACAAATTGATTTCTGGAATAAAACTAATATTGATAAGAAAGTATTTTTTAATAATCTTAATTATGAGATCAGAAAACATTACTATTTACAAGATGATATCATTGATTTTGATATGCTAGATTATATTAATTTTTCAACCTTTTCAAAGCAAAATAAAGAGTATATAAAAGTATTAGCTGATGTTAGAATTGTTTATTACAATGATGGAAAAATCGCATCTAAAGTTCGAAGAGAAGAATACACATTGCGCAGAAATAATAATGATGTTTTACAATTGAAAGATGGTGTAAATGTAATTAAATGCCATAATTGTGGTTCATCTATATCAGCCGTAGAAGGTACTTGTTCTTACTGTCATTCTGAAATAAAGTATTTGCAACAATGGATTTTAGAAGAATAATTTACTTTTTTATATCTATCATTATGCTTCTTTATTATATTTTTATCTGCATCCATCCAAATTCGGTTTCAGTAGGAATGGAGAACTTTGAATTATTATAGTTAAAATTAAAACAAATAATTCTTTAAATTTATCTAATTCTAACATTTTTTGTAGGTCATTAAAAATGTTGATAAAAGAGATTGCCAGTATTGTGTTCTCTAATAAAAACTAAAATAAATTAGCAATTAATGAAATGAATAGTTAATAAAACTTTGAACCATTTTTACTTTTAACAGAATTCATTTCAACTAATGATGTATCTGGATGTTCTTTCATATATTCTTATTATTCAAATGAATCTTTTCTAATTTTGAGAGTTGCATTTAGTTTTACTAGTGAGAAAATATAGAAAAAAACGCATGTGAGTTAATTAGAGCTTGAAAAAGTGATTTTTTTATGATATAATACACTACATGAAATGGGGGGTTAACAATGGATAAGAAAAAAATATATGAAGATGGTTCATTTGTTGCAATAAGTGACTTACATGCTTGTACATGGCCATTAGATATAGTGGAAAATGAGTATTTGGGCAGATATGATAAGGTATTAATACTAGGAGATTGTGTCGACAGAGGACCACAAGGTGATGGAACAGGAAGCTTGGAAACAATTTACCGAATGATGAAGTTATGTAAAAAATATCCTGACAGAATCAAGTATTTACCAGGTAATCATGATTTGTATTTTTACTATATGCTTACCGGAATAGATGTTCAAGTTTTTTATACAAATAATCATACTGAGGGAACTATTAGAGAGTTAAACGATTGGAAGAAAAATCGACCTGAAGATGTAAAGGAAATTACGGAGTGGCTTGCTAAACAACCACTACAAATGAAACATACTTATAAAGGGAAAGAGTATTGCTTTGCTCATGCTTTATTCGACGAGAACAAATATAAAGAGAATAAAGATTATTGCCTTGAAAATTTAGCTGACGAAGAAGACATATACTATCTATCACCAATTCTATGGTATAAGAAAAGCAGAGAAAATGCCTATTATTCTAAGGAAAAATTGGCAGAGATATATGATGGATTGCCAAAAGACCCTAATGCCGTAATGGTTATAGGCCACACACCACAGCGTTTTAGAGAAGATATGAATTTGGATTTAATAAATCCATTAGGCAATACTGTTAAAGTATATTGTGTTGATGGTGGTATCGCATACGGTGGAGGCATGCAGAAATTTGATGGAGGATCATGTGTTGAATATGAACAACGCGATGCAAAATCAGGTAATATCAGTGTGGGTAATCTAATAGTTAATATTGACAAATCTGGCAGTGTTGCTAGACAAAAATGTGATTTGATTTTGAATAAAGCCGCACCATATATTTCTAGTGCAAAAACTAAATTTGGTGAATTAAAAGCAAAAGCCGCTAATTGCATTGGTATAAAACCTAGTAATGGTGACACAGTGTATGATGCAGATTTTGTAGATGAAAAGCCAATAGCTAATGGTTCAGTAGCAAGAAATATCGAATTTAACATGCGAAATATTGGTCGTGCTGCTAAGCAAGGATGGAATTTAGTTGTAGATAAAGCAACACCATATATTTCTAAAGCAGCAGATAGAATGTCACCATATATTTCTAGAGCAAAAAATAAATTTGATGAGACTTTTAAATTCAATTCATATGACACTAACGGAGTGTATGATGCAGATTTTGTAGATGAAAAAGGAAACGTAGGACACCAAACAGAGCAACAAAAAGGTCGTGCGTATAAGCTACAAGCAGATTTTGGAAGACGTAATGTTTGGATAAGCTTAGGTTATGGCAGAACAGCTGCTTAGTAAAAAAGAATTGTTAGAAAAATAACAATTCTTTTTTTGAAAGTAGATTATCATTCATATAAATCATATATAACTGCCAACTTTATTATGACATAATATAGAACTTTATCAACATCTTCATTAGCTATATGATTGCTAATAGAATAATCAATAATGTTATTTACATTGATTGGAAGATTAATATATCTATTATTCTTATCAAACAATTTGTTTATTAAATCATCAGTAATAATATTAGCTTCTTC
>CADCQR010000016.1 GCA_902803685.1 uncultured Erysipelotrichaceae bacterium | reverse complement strand
CAACAAATGCTTCAAAGTAAGGATTCCATCACAGCAAAGTATTTGTGAAATTCAATCAAACCGCTAAATTTATACTAAAATTGGCGGTTGTAACCACTAAATTTATATATAATTTGGTGGTTTGCTATATTTTATAGCTTTTACTGTTGCCTATTCAGAAGCAACATTTAGTTATTTAGATAGTTTAGATTTTTTGTGATTTTTCCAAGCCCATTTATGAGAAAGAATCCAATTCTTCTTTAATAACTCATAATAGTTATCATACTGATAGAAAGATAGAATTCCCCCATCTTCTTGTTTGGCTATTGGACGTCCCAAGTCTAAAAATCCTCCGTATGACCAATTGTCATAAATACAACTTTTCAATATATGAAGTTTATTGTTTTCATGCATCTTATATGAGTAATGAAGTATCTTTTTTTCACTCAACAACGGTTTGTCAAAATATTGGGCATAGATAGTGTCATGCTTTATTTGGTATAATCCCCAAATTAACTTATCTTGAAATACTGGTTCTTCTAAGTATATTTCTCCCCTTACTTTAGCTGGTGCATAACGATTAAGCAAAATACATGATATACCATCTTCGTAAAAAATTACACTTAATGTAGTATCATTAGCATAATAGCCATCAATTCGTATAATTTTTTCAATACCTGACTTGTCACCATTATATTTCATAGAGAAATGACTAGGTCTGAAAGCTTTGTCTAAATAGCCACAGGAAACGAATAGTATAACTATACAAAGTAATAGTGTGA
Source organism: uncultured Erysipelotrichaceae bacterium (assembly GCA_902803685.1). The sequence goes on along the minus strand of CADCQR010000016.1, from coordinate 1,967 downwards.
AATTAATCCTCTTCATAATTATATCTCAGATTTCTGTTGGACTTGTATTTTTTCTTAAATGCCTTGTAGGCTTTTTTGTCTTTCCAATACCATTTCTTCATCTTTAACCAATATGCAGGTTTTACGATATTATCCAATCGATGGAATGACAAAACAAGCGAATCCGGAATAGAATCATATTTTTGCTTTTCCAAAGGCATGAACAGCCTGTCACCTTCATAATTGTAAACAACAAGTGTAGAATCTGATTTGATAGTATAATGTGAACGACGTAATTCATACCACCATCCTATATGATTTACAATCTGTGCTTTTATCTTTTGAGCGTTTACATGATAAACACCCCAATTTGCACAATAATAAATAAACTTATCACGAAAACTCAATAATGAGTCTTTATTCAAAATAGTGTTCATTTCCATCAATGATCCGTCTGAATAGAATATGGCAATATAACCATAGTCATCATTGCTGTAATATCCTCCATGTTGTATCATATCTGTTTCAGGAGCTGTTCCTTCATAATAATATGAAAAATATTTAGGCTGTCCATAGAAAAACTCCGTATTTCCGATAGTACATGATAGAAGAACAATTGAAATAATTGTTACGCATAGGAATAAAATGATTAAACTATTATTTCTCATATTTGTTTCCTTTGTTTTCTGTTGCAAAGATATAATGATTTTTTATAATCACAAAATATAAAACGAAAAAAAACTTTAGCTTTAAATTCTTTTAAAACAAAGGCTATATGTGTTTATAGAATTTAACTAATTGGATGAGGATTATAGCATGGCGTGGAGGGATCCTTGTGCGCTTTCGGCGAAACGTAATTTCACGGGCAGTGTGCCGTAATTTCACGCATAGCGAAACGTAATGTCAAGAGGGGTGAGCTTACGTCTCAAAAATCAGCTGATTACATCATCGAAAAGGGTCCAGGAGCAGGAGAAAAGAGAGGTAAAGTTATCTTCACAGGTACTCCTCAACAAATGATTCAAAATAAGGATTCTATCATTGCAAAGTATTTGTGAAATTATAATTCAATAGTAATTGTATGTGTTTCTTTTGATTTTGAGCCTATATAATGATATATAGCATTTCCTTCAATTTGCTTTAGTGCTGTTTTTAATTTTATCATATTCGGATCATTATCCCAACCATTTTTTATACTTAATATAAGATTATCTTGTAAAAGACGTAATTGTTCAATGGTCATTAGGTTTTCATCTATTTCGTATGTGTACACAAAATTAGTGCCGTCAAATTTCACAGATAATGCTGTAGTCATTTCATCAAGTTTTTGTCCAGCCATTAATTTATTGGCTTTTTCCGCAGCTTCATTCACTATTTCTCTTATCTCTTCATTATTATATTGTGTATTAGTATGATTTACACATGATGTCATTATAATAACCATTAGTAATGACATAAGTAATTTAATATTCTTCATCTTCATTTATTTTGATTATTCTCGCTGCAAAGATAGTAATTATTTTGATATTTCACCATTGATTATTTACTATTTTTCTGTAAATCAATGTGTTATTCTGGTTAAAATACTTTGTTTTTGCTATTTATAACTGTCAATTAACCCAAAGGGAGGATAGAGGGCCTTATAGAGGAAGGCTAAGTGTTAATCAACGACCGTATCAATTACAATTACAGTTATTACAATTCAAAAATAGAGGGTCATAATCCCTTCTATATACTATATAACTAATTGATATATAGATAGTTATATATAAAAAGAGGGAAAGTGATACCTCTAAAAAATAAACTGTAATAACTGTAATTGTAATGGCTGATTAGTAATAATTCATCTAAATAGCTGTAAGACAATGATATACGATATCAGTAAATCTACTTTCTCTATGAGTCAAACGCTCGAAAAGTGGATAGAATGTATAAAAATCCTGCTATTTTGGCATCAAAAATCATGCATGAACCCTTGGTTCCGATGTTTT
>CADCQR010000015.1 GCA_902803685.1 uncultured Erysipelotrichaceae bacterium | reverse complement strand
TAATAAAAATATAGTAATATAGACTTATAATTGCTAATAATATATAATTTAAATATAAGATAAGCTAAACGTTTGATATTTTAATATCAAAAATATTATCTTATACAGAATATTCAATAATAAACAAAAAGATAGTGTGAAAAGTTTTATGGAAAACTAGACATACTAAAGTAACATCAATGGATGACAAAAAATCTAATTTAAAAAGTTAGAAAATGATCTTTGAAAATAGAATTAATTAAAATTTGTGCATAATGAAAATAAGTTAAGGACTAAATTAAAAAAACTTAACCATAGATATCAATATATTTATAACTTATATTAATAAGTTCAATCCATTTGTTGGGCATATTAGAAATCTCTTTTAGTTCATTTAATTCAACTGGAGTTTTCCATCCAAGAGATGAATTAGGTCTAAGAAAGTTAAAACAAGTAGAAAATAGAATCATATAACTATTGGCATTATCTAGAGAAGTAAAACCACCTTTAGGTCGATAATACTATTTTAAAGTTCGATTATGTCTTTCGATGATTTGCTTTTGACTTCTATACTCTTTAGAAGTATTATCTAGATTTGTAAGACCAATAACTTGAAAGAGTTTAAATGGTAAGCCATGCTCACACCAATATTGAACAGCTACATTATAAATAGGATTACCATCAGAAATAACCTTCAAAGATTCAGGTAAAACATCATATTTAGATAATGTAGAATATGCAGCTTTGATTGAAGATAAAGAATCTCTCTTTTCAAAAACTCTATAAGAAGTAACAATCTTCTTAATAGAATCAAAATAAAAGAAGATATAATTTGTTTTACCGAGTATTTTGATATAAGTCTAATCAGCTGCGATAGTATCAGAAAGATCATAAGGATAGAATTCTAACAAAGGATGAACGATAGAAGAAACAGCCTTGCAATAATTTTCAACAGTTTTGTAAGAAATATAAGCTTCATGAACATCACGAAGTAAAGTGGCGGTTTGTCTATAACTCATACCATAATTAACGTGATAAGTAAGGCATAAACCAATAATGTATTGAGATGAATAAGCATGAGAGATATCAATAGGATATTTAATAAAATCACGATAATCTTTTTGAAGAGATGGAAAATCAATGTTAAATTTTCTATAAGCATAATGAAGTTTAAACAATGTTGGATTTTTCTCAAACTTCTTTTTATCAGATAACGTGAGAGAAGCAAGATTATTAAGATAATAAGAACATTTAGGGTTACGACAAAAATAAACATCAAAGTCAGATCTAGAAGTTCTATGATCTAAAACATTGGTACAATGAGGACACTTTAAGACTATATCTTTATCAGTTTTTTTGTTAAGAGAAAAGATATAAGAACAAACTTTACATTCGAATTGATTTTGTTTACCAGTATTATCATAAAGATAATCCTTAGGTGCATTACAACAAGGGCAATGAACATTGATAGTAATTTGTTTGCTATTACGACGTTTTACTGGTTTAATATTATTATCTTTAATTAATTGCTTATGGTCCTTATGTTCAATAGTAACAAAGGTTCTATAATAGCTGGTTCATCAACTTTGAAAAGACGATAACGCTCATTAGTTGGTTTACTATCAATCTTATTAATATCATCAACTTTGATGAATTTAGAAAGAAAAATGATAATTTTCCAAATAATTTTATTAATTCTATTTAAAAATTTAATAATAACTGATATAATTTTAGGCATGACATTACCTCGATTCGTTTTGTTATTGTTTCTAAAAACATTATATCTGGTAATGTCATTTTTTGATAGATAAAAATAAGATTTTATATAAAAAGACACTCAAAAAAGGGAGTGATTGATAAAAATAATAAAAATTATTAAAAAATAAAGGGAAATGGTATGTGAAGTATATAAAGATTTCACACTACCATAAAAAGAAAGGAGTGATTTTTATTAAGAGCAAGAAAGATATGGCAAAGATTTCCCTTATCTTATCGATTATTTCTTTAATTTCATCTATTTTTAATCCGAGTCCATTGATTCTGTCTGAAATATTTGTATTTGTAGGCTTGATATTAGCTATAGCTGGGATTGTTTTGGGTTTTCTTAGCGTAAAAGAAGTTAAAGGAATGTCTATTGCCTCAATTTGTATAGGCTTCATTTCTGTGGTTTTACTACTATTATGCTTTTTAGGTCTTGTAGTGATTGGTAGTGTTAAAAATTGTGTTGACCAAAAAAATGGAAAGTCAATGTGTGAATTTTCTGGTACAGAAATAGAAGTTTCAAATACATTTTTAAGAGAAAATCAAAAACAGAAAGAAGAATAAAAATGGAAAATAAAACGAAACCTAATGTAATATTGTATACAATATTTATGCTTGCTATATTTACCATTATAACAGAAGCTATAATTTGGGGGTATGGATCAGATATACTTATAAAAGCAATCAAAAATTACCCTAAAGGCAATTTAGTTATAATTGAAGCCGTTTTGGCATCATTGGTATTAATAGTTTTGCTATTATTTAAAAATTCCTATGTCTTTACACAAAAAAGAGAAAAATTTTCAAAGGGGCTATTTTATGGCCTATACTATCTGATTGGAGCTACTGTATTTACACTTTTATATGGCGTACTACTAGGAGGATTTAAAAGTGGATTAGCAGTCTTAAACTTAGCTGTTGGTTGCTTTCTAATTGGCATCACTGAAGAATTTTTATGCCGTGGTTGGCTTTTAAATGAATTCTTAGAAAAATTCGGAGATACTAAGAAGGGAGTTTGGTATTCGATTATAGTTAGCGGAACAATTTTCGGTTTATTACATCTTGGCAATATTTATTCTAGCGGTCAAGATATTCCAGCAACAATTGTCCAAGTTATGAGTGCTGCTTCAACAGGAATTGTATTTGGAATAATTTACTATAAAACAAAAAACATTTGGTCTGTTATTGCCCTTCATGGAATATGGGATTTTTCACTCCTTCTATCAGAAGTTAGGCCAGTATTTTTCAATACAGAATACGTTCCTAAGTTTTCTATTATTGGTTTAATGTTCTCAATACTTCTAGCCCTAATTGAATTATTAAATGTTGTTCCATATATAAATGATATTAATTCAAAACCTAAGAAAAGCTCAATAATTTTATTTTCATGTCTTAGTATAGGATTATTTTTATTTGTCGCAATAACAAATACTATAGTAACATTTAATTTTGTAAAAGAATATAAATACGATAGCATCAATATCAAAAATTATTCAGTAACTCGTGATAACTATTCTGATTATTACATTAAAGTAGATGATAAAATAACAAATAAAGAAGAATATTCGTTTAGATTGTCAAAAGATAATAACAATGATTTGGTTCTAACTAACCTAAATACAAAATATAATGTTACAATCAAATGTGAATCCTTATATGATTATATTATCATGGAAGAAGAAGAACGATATATTCTTGCATATATAGATTACACGGATCATAGTAATACATTTTTAAAGTATGTTTATATAAATAAAAATGAAATATCAAATGATGATAGTTTTCTAGACAATATTACAAGAATAACTAAAAAGTATTTATTAACAGAGAGATCAGAACTAGTTGTAGTTAGCGATAGAGAAAATAATAAATCATACATAGGAGCATATAATTCAGATTACGGTTACTATTTACTTAAGTCAAAGAACAAAGTAGCCATATTAAATAGGGATTAATGGAAATATCATAAAGCAATTATTCATAGAATATAGACTAAGAGTCTTTTATACAGTCAATGGGTTAATCATTGGCTGTTTTTGTATAATAAAATTTTTAGGATATTTCTTTTATAAAGAAATATGAAAAAAATTTCTTTTTAAACAAAAAATTTAACATTTATAAAAATGCACTGTATGCATCTTTTAATAATTTAAAAGTTCGAATTATGTAAAAATATCTAGAAATAATACAATGAAAGTATATTATAAAATAAATGTTTAATAATTCACATAAAAAACAAATCTCAATTAATTAAAAAATATCAGTTGTATTTAGAATATTTAATCCTAAAACAAAACTAAAAAAATAAAAAAACTGTTGTTAAAATTTCTTTTGTCAACAGTCTGAGGCCAATGTATAAAATGTTGACCTAATAAAAATTATCACTTATTTAAGCCAATATACCTTATTTGGTAATTCCTTTTATCATATTAATTCTTGGGAGTCTTCTTGTTGGCCACTTTTCTTATTGCTCTTAACTATAAATATCATTCCTAAAACTCCTAATGCAACAAGTAAACCACCAATTTTATAAGGCAAATTTGAATTGAATAGTGCCGTGTCAGGTACAGGTACATTCTCTAATTTATAAGCACTAACCGCCTGTGCATTATCAACAGAGAATGTAACACAAGTTGTTAAAGGTTGGTAATTTTTGGGAGCTATTGTCTCACATAATCCATATGAACCATCATCTAATGATAATTTGTGACTTTCTCCTTCAACAGAATCCCATTCAGCAATAGCCCTTGCATTGCTAACTGGTAACTTGGTTTGAGAATCAATATCACTTGCATTATAAATAACTAAATGTGCACCTGAAATTTCATTGCCAGAAGTAGCATCTACTTTACTTATTACAGTGAAGTTATGAAGATAAAAAGATGAATCATTGGATGTAGTTTTTGTTAATCCAAGTAATGCATTAGAAAATCTTTCCTCTTTTGTTCCACCACTACCAAGTAGTAAACTTCCATTATCTGTATGAGTTACTCTAAATATATGAATTTTCTGAGTAGGATTTAACGAATTAATAGTAACTTTAATTCCTGAAGTGTTTAAGTCCATACTTGTAAGTTTTCCAGTTATTGGAATATGTAACTTAATAATTGTACTTTTGGATAGATTATTAAGATTATCTAATCTATCACCATTGACGTCAGTAATATAAATACCATAGTTATTAGGATCAATAACACTAACATCCCAATTTATAAAACTTATTGTATTTATACTGTTCAACTTGAATTCTCCTGTAAGAATATACTCATTATTATTATCTTTATAATAAGTATAATTTCCTAGCGAATTACCAAATTGATTAGAATTACCACTAGATACGGTTAAGATATTTTCTGCATCGCCAATAAGATCATTAACATATCCCAAATATTTATAGTTGCTATTCTCTGCAGCATCATCTATAGCCTGCTTTACAGTATCATAAGATATTATTGCTGGATTATCTGTTCCATCTTCTTGATAAAATACACAATTATTATTTGAGCAGTATGATGATTCATAAGTATCTTTATTTTTATACAAATATACCCATATAGCCAATTGAGTGATATACTGCTTTTTTGCATTATCCGTAACAGTTCCATACTTACTTATTAGATCAGCCTTATTAAATATAGTTTTGGCATTATCAACATTACTATATCCAAGTTGTAGTAAAGTAGATATAACTAAATCATCAACAGCAGCAGGGTTATTATATTCAGTACCAACTTCAAACAATTCACTACTTGTTGGAACCAACTTATTCTTTGAAAGTGTATATAAAGGGTATATCTCATCAGTATCTTTAATATTACTTACTATTTTAAAGCTACCAAGAATACTGCTATTGTAAGATGAATTGCTACTTAATGCATCTCCTACCAAATTTAATGTTGTTGGATTACTAGATGAAACGTTTGAATGAAAACTTTGCGTTGGAAGTCCATCGGAGTCTGTTTGTAATGCATAACTAACATCAAAACTCTTAATAGAAAAAGCGGCGATTAGAACAATTACTAAACAAGACATAGAACTACCAATAATTAATAACTTTTTATTGAATTTCAATTTTATATACCTCCTATCATAATAAATTGTAACATAAAAAAATAAAAGTAGATACTTCATATTGATTTTTATACATATTATTTGATTATGTCAAAATATTTAATTTTTATAAGATAAAAATAGTGTAGTAAAATTTTATTTACCAAAACTATTTCGAATATAACCAAATATAAATAAAGTGCACTCTTTCTTGCTAAAAAAATAGTTGAATATATCCTAAAAAAAGTTATAATAATAAGAAAAAATTATATTGACTATTATTGCTAATTTTCATAGGCTGTTAACAAAAAAGGAGATTAAAAAAATGAAATACGCCATACTATTAAATCGTATTCATAGGTTGCCACTAAGTAAGGCTACAAAGTTAATGAATGAATATCAAAAAAATACTGGATTTAAAGATTTTGCAGAGCAACAAAGAGTTTTAGATGTTTTAACTACTAAAACCAATATAAACTCACAAGTAGGAGAAGATGTCTTTATGGAAGTACTCATGTGCTTAGCTTTTATGGCTAAAGAAAAATCTTCTTGGAGTAGCGATGCATTTGAAAATATTAAAGAATATCCAATGTTTATTTGGATTGAATGTTTAGGTGCTATGAAAACACAAGATATAATGGCTCTATTAAATAATTATGGAAGAGAACTACCATCAGCATTAATAGAAACATGCATAATAAATTTGCCAGAAAATATGCAGTTAAAGGCTATTGAAAAATATAAAGATGAACTTCAACCAGAAGGAGAGCTATTTTCCAATTTTTATTATTCAGTAAGTGAAAAATCAAGAATGAAACTCAGAGATATTTTTTCTGATAAAATTGATGATGACATATTATTAGAAATAGAAGATATAGACGAAAATGAAGTTGAAGAAAAATTGTTATCTGAAAAGAGTAGACTAGCTAGATTAACACCAGATGAATTGGTTGAATTTATGTTGCTCAAATGTAATAAAATAGATACATTTAATATGTTCTTAAAGTTATATAGTAAAAAAATTATGGAAAGTTCTATACCAAAATTTGAATTATTAATTACAAGATACAGATATTTAACAAAATTAACTAAATCTAGTTTTAGTCATAATGAAAAAGGAGAAAACAGCTTCCTATCAGATTATGATTTATTTTGTCTATTTAAAGAAAAGTTTCATCAAATAGGTATAGAAGGAACACTAAGACTATTTGATAATCCATCATATTATAATAATAACGATTTTACAGAGAATGTTATATTAGAATTTTTAGATATTGCTTACTCGGATAGTGATATATTAGAATACATAAATGATAAAACGATGACAAATATTATTAATAGATTTGTCGAAATGTGTAATAAAAAAGATTACTCCTTAACGGATTTTGAAAAGTTAGTAAATAATATTGGAAAAGATGGAAAAGATAAATTAATACATGATGATTACATTGAGGCAATTGTTGCTTGCGGTAAATTATTAAGAAAAAGAGAAATTAATGATCAAAACCCATTATTCCTAGAGTTAAGAAGTAAGTTTACAAACGATTTAATTGGCAGGTGTGAAAAAGATGGAACTTACGCAGAATATTTCCCTATAAATGGACTTTTTTATAGACTAGCAAAGGGAAGTATTCCTTTTGACAAGGTTTATATGACAAAGACTTATAAAGGACTAATTTATCTGGCTAGAGTTGGGAAATCAATTGAAAATGCTGATTATATAACTACATTTCTAACAGATGAACAATTAGCTAAATTAAATATAAACACAGCTATAAGATGGATGGATTCTTTAAATAGAACTAATACACGTGCAGATAATTTATCATTTGTAGAAAGAATGGGAATGCAATTATTGTGTTACTTTGGAAAGGATAAAGGCAAATATTTACTTGAGTCTAATATGAGGGGAAACCGAATGGAAAATCTATTTGATGGATTAAATTATTCAGATATTACTATAGATGATAAAGGCGAACCAAATATAAAAGAAGAATTAATTAATTATCTTTTTGGCAAAGGTATGCTGAAAGAAAATAATTCTGTAATCAATAAAATGATTCGGGGGGATATTCCAGAATTTGAAAACTATTTTACAGAATTTTGTAATTCATTCGAGAAAGTAAAAAAATCATGTAGTGGTATTTTGAGCGTCAAAAGAATTATTAATCATTTTGAAGATAATGACCTAGAAATTGATTTAAAACCTGACGAGATTGCTTTTAAACCCGCTTTAAGAGAAATGAATACAACTAATAATGGATTGCTATCAGAAGCAATCGAATTATGTAAGTGTGCTAGAGAAAGAGAGTATTCTTCAATTCCAAAAGTTGAAGGACAACTTGGCGATTTTACATATGAAATATTAGATTTAGATGATCCAAAAGCAGTTGCAGTAGGGTACTTATCACATTGCTGCTTTGTTGTTAGAGGAATATCATATTCATCACTAAAGCATTCAATGAAATCTAAAAATGGAAGAACTTTTGTAGTATATTATAAAGGGAAATTTTTAGCACAAAGTTGGGTATGGCGCAATGGTGATGTAGTCTGTTTTGATAGTGTCGAAGCAGGAGCCCCGTCCCACGGAATGTATAAAGACAATATAAAATTAGTAGAGGTATATAAAAAGGCAGCAAACGAAATATTGACAGCATCAGAAGAAGCAGAAGATGATGTCGAAAGAATTAAAGTAGTTACAGTAGGTAAATCGGATTATGAATTCGACAATTTGGAGGATGTTGGTGGAGATGTGCCTAGACCGCTAGAAAAAAATGTGCATGTTTATGATTCCAATAAACAACAAATATTAGCAGGTATCATGCCGACAGAACCGCAATACGGAGAGGTTAGTGTAAAATATAAAGATTCAAGGAAAGGAGTAACCGTTATAGCTGATGTCGGTGACACAGATGTAGATATATTGGACGAAGCAGCAGTAAATATAAACTCTTTGAGATATCAAATATACGGTGAAGGAGATCCAATAGATTATAATTGTTATGATGAGATTTTTTCAGGTGATGGCTGGTATATTTTAGTTAATAAGGATGGGACTGTTGAAAGCGGAACATTAGGGAAACATAAGGAAACAACAGATGAATATAACAAATATTTGTCAAGATATAGTACTTCTACGTCAGATAATCAAAGCACTGAGAAACCACATGTAAAAAAAATAACTTCATTAAATAGAAAGATTGGAGGGAAAAGATAGTGTTATATATAGATAATGCAAAGAAGCGTTTCTCCACGGTTAAAGAAGCACTCGATAAAAGTAGCTTAAATAGTGAATTTTATAGCATATTTGAATCGATTATTCCTGATAAAGTAGATGCTGATACATTAATTTTAACCTTGAAAATAGTATTGCAAGATTTAGAAAGGGAAGAAAAAAATATATTTTCACTTCTATCACTTATTCCCAAAGCAGTGATTCGCTGTACCCCTCCAGAGTTTTACAAAGAGTTTAGGAAAAAGTATAATAATGAAATATTGGGTTTAACGCAAGAAGAATTGCCGGATGTTGACTATGGATATACTGAAGTCAGTCCTGAAGTAATTGACATATCAAATAAAGATAGAAATGAAGTGTTAGCAGCTCTATATAATGCTAGTATACCTGTAGGTATGGGATTTGCACAATATAATCCAATGCCTTGGACAAAGGAGACTGCTAAAATGTATTTTGAGCAATTTGGACAAGCAGACAGCACAGGTGCGATTGTCGTTAAGTGGATAATGGGAAGACCACTAAATTGTACATTTGCTGATAATCTTGTATATATAGCAGGTTATAATATTTATAACGAGGCGGGATTAGCTCAAAGAGCAATAGCGACATGCCCTAATAAAGAAGAGCAAAAAGGTCCAGAAGAAAATCCAACATTAATAAAGCAATAGTTTTGTAGACTATTGTTTTTATATATTAGGAATTTGCTTTAATTTTTAAAAAGTGTCATTTTGTAATTTTCTCAACAAAAAAATCCAGCAATTATGTCTGTG
>CADCQR010000014.1 GCA_902803685.1 uncultured Erysipelotrichaceae bacterium | reverse complement strand
TGTGGCACATCATGCACAAAAGTACGATGCACACATTTTTCCTGAATACCTTCAGTAATAGGGTTAAACATAGGCGTTTGAGGCTGAGATGCCATATTATTCATACTATTCATATTCGCATCTGTAGACATATCACTATCAATATTATTATTATTTCCATCAACATAAAAGTTGTTTACAACATCATTATTATACATAAAAATACCTCCTAATTTATCTTATGTAAATTAGAAGGTAATGTACTTATGAAAGCCCAATCCACAAAAACTATTAAAATGGTAATTTAAAATTTCCCTTATTAAACTGTTTCATCATCTTTTTCATCTGATCAAACTGCTGTAATAATTTATTTACTTCCTGAACCGAAGTACCAGAACCAGCCGCTATTCTAGTCTTCCTACTAGCTTTTATAATATCTGGATTTCTGCGTTCTTTAGGAGTCATAGATAATACAATAGCTTCAATATGAGCCATTTGTTTAGGATCTATCTTCACACTTGTTAAACCCATTTTTTTGGCACCAGGAATTAATTTTATTAAATTTTCAAGCGGACCTAATTTTTTCATTTGCTTCATTGTATCAAGAAAGTCTTCTAAGTCAAATTTACCATCTTGCATACGTTTTGCAGTTTTTTCTGCTGCCTTCTCATCAATTGACTCAGTAGCCTTCTCAACCAATGATATAATATCTCCCATTCCAAGAATTCTACCAGCCATTCTCTCTGGATCAAAAGTTTCAAGGCCATCTAATTTCTCACTAGTTCCCATAAATTTAATTGGAACATTAGTTAAATGACGAACAGATAATGCAACACCACCTCTGGTATCGCCATCTAACTTAGTTAAAATGACACCAGTTAATGGCAATTTATCATTAAAACCAGTTATTACATTTATCGCATCTTGTCCCATCATTGAGTCTATTACAAGTATAATCTCAGCAGGATTAACAAATTCTCTAATATCAGTCAATTCATCCATTAAAGCTTCATCTATATGAAGTCTTCCAGCAGTATCTATCAAAATATAATCACATTTATTTTCTTTTGCATATTCCATAGCATGAGAAATAATTTCAACAGGATTCTTTTTTCCTTCTTCATAAACATCAATATTTAGCTGCTTTCCAAGTTGTTTTAATTGATCTATAGCAGCCGGTCTATAAACATCACAAGCAACAAGCAAGGGCTTCTTTGCATGCTTTTTTCTTAAATAATTAGCTAATTTTCCACATGTAGTTGTCTTTCCAGAGCCCTGTAAACCAACAAGCATAAGCACAGCAGGAGTTCCACTTGTATTTAAAGGCTCGTTTTCACCACCCAATAATTCTGTTAACTCATCCTTTACTATCTTAACAAACATATCGCCTGGGTTTATAGATGTAGCAACTTCACTCCCAAGAGCCTTTTCTTTAACTTTATTAGTAAATTCCTTAACTACTTTATAATTTACATCAGCTTCTAACAAAGCTAGCCTTATTTCACGCATCATATCGGAAATATTATCTTCAGTAATTTTTCCATATCCTTTTATCTTATGAATTGCATTTTGTAAACGCTCGCCTAAACTTTCAAACATTAATATCACCTGTTTCTTATTATATCAACTATTAAATCAAAAAAAAAGCCAAAGCTTAATAACTTCGACTAATTTTGGTCTATTAATGTGATTAGCGGTTTTTCCACATTATCATCAAAATTAACAACTCCAGTATTACTATTTATCTGTTGATTAGAAACAGCCACTACTTGGGGGCTACTTACTAAAGTAGAATCGACTAGTGCTGGCTCTACCTCTGATGACAATCTAGTAGCATTAAGCTGAGAAACAAAATCGCTAGGCTGTTCTGGCAAATCAGAATTGTATTCATCCTCTTCATCATCCAAAACTAATTCAGGAAGTGCATTCTGTACTCCAGGCAAAACTGTTGTATTTTGCATAGAATTGAACTGGCTTGGATTATCAACGCTTACTTGCATCTCTTGAACCGAATTAAAGTTAGCTGACACATTATTTAAATCATTAGGATTTGGAGCAAAAGTGGAATTTGGAATATTACTGTTAATATTATTTGGAGTACTACCATACCCACTAAAGTCAGCTCTATTCGAACCACCATTCCAAATCCGAACAACATCAACATTACCACTCCAAGGCTCTGGATTAGGCATTTCCATCTTTACAATAAGAGGTATTCTAAAAGCCGTACCGAAACCTAAACATGTACCAGATTGTAAAGACTTCTGCTTTTCTACAATTTCATCACTGATATTAGGAACCATTTTTCTTATATATTCAACATCAACGGGGTGATTCATTTTAAAAATCAAGAAATTCATACATTGAGATATACAAGTATCTGACATTTCAGAAGGTCTTTGTGAAATCAAACCTAATAACACACCATACTTTCTACCCTCTTTTGATATTCTTTCAAAAACATTATACCCCAATAAAAATCTATCAGTATCATTTTGAACATATCTATGTGCCTCTTCAACTACAATATGAAAAGGTATACTTCCTCTTTGTTTCAAACCTTTAGCAAATTCAAATATCAATCTTGAGAAAACTTTTGTTATAATCTTAGCAAAATCATCATCAACATCATCTAAATTAATATTGATTATCTGATACTTCATACCATTGTTAATTATTAGGGATGATAGATAAGATTCTAGGGGAACATATTCTGGGAAATCAAAAAACTTAGCATACTTACCAGTAATCAATTGATGCAATCTAACTTTAATAGTAATTGCATCACCATAGGTATTAGAATTTCTAAGCCAACCCTCACTTATAAGAGCAAAATTCAAAGCTTTCTCTAAAGTATCTAAAGTATAGAATACACCTTCTTCTGGTTCAAAATCGTCCAATTCACTTTTTATAAAAGAAGAAATATATTCAGTTAATAAAACACTTTCACTAAATTGACCAGAATTATCAATTAAAAAACACTCTCTAAATTTTCTTGTATATCCAATACCTTGAACAGGCGCTTCCAAATTAAATTCTGGAGTCGAACAACTAGCCAAAATAGAAAAAACTTCATTTCTCTTATTAGGAGAAGTCTCATTTGTATATAGAATTGTCATTATAGCTTTTGCAATCAAATGATTTTTATATGTATTAGCATCCATACCTTCTTGTGAAAAAATCAAAGCCAATTTCTGCATTCTTTCAATCAAAGGCAATTGCGAATGATTAGTACATTGCAACAATAAAGCCAAATCATCCTTGTTTAACAAATAAATAGGTACTCTTAATTTCTCACCAATTCCATCAGCCTCATTTGTACTATAAAATCTATAATTATAGCTAGAATCAATTTGATTTAAATTATTAAATGCATTGTAATACTCACCAGACGAATCAAAAATAATTATATTAGCCTTATAAGGATATAATCGCTTATCATGAAACATATTCTGGAATAGCCTAGATATACCACAGGATTTACCAGAACCGGAATTACCAAAAATTGCAAAATGTCCACCAAAGAAATTATTGACATCCAAATATGCTGGTATGTTGTTATAAAACGGACTTACTCCAAGAGGCATATAACCAGTCTCATTTTTTCCAGTAATCATAGGTATCTCTTCTGGTTTTATTACTCTAACGCTAGCATCCAAAGATGGTTTACGTAAAGTTCCACCTATTAGCCTTCCATTATCAATTTCACCAAGGAACCTGGCCTTAACTAAATCCCCGTCCAAATTATCAACCTCAGCCAATATTTTCTTATCTTTATCTTCAAAAACTAAATGTAAATTCATCAAATTTATAGTTAAATGCTGTGCATCTTTTAACTTAACATTAGCAAAATGATCACCAATATACACAATCCTATCAAACATGCTATCACCCAATCCTTTACTCTCTATGATAATTATAACTTTTATAAACAAAAAAAACAATAAAAAGCATTCAAACCAGATTATTCTATAATTAAAACAAATTATCAAGTTGAGCTTTTATTGTTTTGTCTTCTAGATTATCTACAATTTTTTCCACTATTTTCTTTTTTTCTAATAATTTTAAAATTCTTTCATATTCTTCTAATCTATCCTTGGTAATTTTTAATTGCTTAAATACCGCATTTCTACTGACATTATAATTTTCTGCCATTTCAGCAAAACTTAAATTATCAAAATAATAGTTTTCAAAATACAACCTCTGCTTCTCAGTAAGTAACCCAGAATATAGATCATACAAATCATTGTAATAAATAATATCATCCATGTATTGACCTCACTACAAAATACTATCTACATCATATCTTTAAACAATCCGTAAATATATTTTTCAATATCAAACACCTGCAAATCATCTTTTCTTTCACCCAATCCTATATATTTAACAGGAATACCAACGCTTTCTTTTATAGCTAACACAATACCACCTTTTGCAGTACCATCAAGCTTAGTTAAAACAATACCTGTAATATTAGTGATTTCTTTAAAGGCTTTAGCCTGGCTTATACCATTTTGACCAGTAGTAGCATCGATAACTAATAAAGTCTCACTAGCACCACCATCTATTAAACCATCTATAACTCTATTCATCTTTTCTAACTCATGCATTAAATTAACCTTATTTTGCAATCTACCAGCTGTATCAATAAGAACAACATCATAATTCTCATTTTTAGCTTTCGTAACCCCGTCAAAAACAACACTCGATGGATCCTCACCCTCATGTGTACCATAAAAGTCAACACCTATTCTATCGGCCCATTCATTTAATTGAGCAACAGCACCAGCTCTAAATGTATCTGCACCTACTAACAAAACTTTCTTGCCACTATCCCTCATTTTATATGCCAACTTACCTATAGTAGTTGTCTTACCAACACCATTAACACCAACAAATAATATAACCGTTGGTCCATTTTCTCTATAAGATATTTTACTTGATAAAACTTCCTCATTTACATAAATTATAAATAATTCATCAACAATTATCTCTTTTAGTTCCTCTGGATTATCTATTTTTTCTTTAACAACTCTGTCTCGAATTCTATCCATAAAATCCATAACAGTATTAACACCAATATCTGCCATTATAAGAATCTCTTCTAATTCCTCAAAATATTCATCATTTATTCTTTTATACTTAGATGTTAAATTAACTAATTTTGACACAAAACCACTTCTACTCTTAGTTAATCCTTTTTCGTATACTTTAATTGATTCTTGACTTCCTTTTTGATTATTAGCATCAATTGAAACATTTTCAGTATCATTCTTTTGAATGACATCATCTTTACTAACTTTATCTTTAGAAAATATATTTTTTATTTTATTAAATAATCCCATAAAATCACCTAAAAACATTATAACAACAATAAAATATATAAGCAAATGCTTTATAAAAAAGTTAAAAAATTGGCAATAGACAAATCCACAATATTATTGTATAATCTTTACGTTAGTTCTTTATAAATAAAAAAATATAAACGAAAGGAGTTTTTATGAAAGAAACCAACAAAACACAAATAGTTGTTTTAGGTGGTTTAGGAGAAGTCGGAAAAAATATGTGCTGTATAGTACATAATGACGCAATTGTTATTATTGATGCCGGTGTAAGTTTTCCAGAAAATAGTTTGATGGGCGTTGATTATGTATTGCCTGATTTTACTTTTTTGAAAGAAAACGAAGATAAAATTAAAGCCTTACTAATAACTCATGGACATGAAGATCATATAGGTGCTATACCATTTTTGCTACAGCAAATAAACATTCCAGCCATATATGCTCCTAACCATGCTAAAGAATTAATTGCTGTAAAATTGCAAGATAAAAATATTAGATACGATAATCTATATGTTTTTACCGAGGATACAAAACTAAAATTCAAACAAATAGAAGTTGAGTTTTTTAGAACAACACACTCTATACCTGATTGCCACGGTATAGCCATAACAACACCTGATGGAACAATAGTAACAACAGGAGACTACAAATTTGACTTAACACCTATTGGTCCTATGGCTGATTTATATAAAATGGCATGTATCGGTGAAAGAGGTGTAGACATTTTATTAGGAGATTCTACTAACGCATTAAATGAAGGATTTTCCCAAAGTGAATCTGTTGTTGATGAGACAGTCGCAGAACTTTTTGATAAATGCAAAACAAATAGAATAATAATTGCTACATTTGCATCAAACATTTATAGGGTAAAGCACATATTTGAAACCTGTTTTAAGCACGACAGAAAAATTTGTATATTTGGTAGAAGTATGGAAAATAATATTAACATTTCTATTAATGGAGGATACATTCAACATAAAGAACTATTAATTTCTCCAGAGGAAGCTAATAATTTAAAACCACATCAAGTAGCAATTTTATGTACTGGCTCTCAAGGAGAACCATTAGCTGCACTTTCAAGAATTGCAAACGGAACACATAAGCAAATAAAATTAAGACCAGATGATATAGTAATATTTTCTTCGTCAGCAATACCAGGTAACGCTCTAAGTATTTCTAAAACAATAAACAAACTATACTTAAAAGGTGTAAAAGTATACACTAACAATGTTCTTGAAAATTTACACACATCAGGTCACGCTAATGAAGAAGAAATAAAATTAATGATTCGCTTATTTAAGCCAAAATATGTAGTACCTTTCCACGGGGATTACAGAATGCTAAAAAAACAAGCTAACATTGCTATTAATTGTGGTATTCCAAAAGAAAATACTGTTATTATAAAAAATGGTGACGTTCTAGAATTAAGTAATCACAAATTAACTATGGGTACACCAATATCCGGAAATGATATCTATGTAGACGGAAATAGAATTGGTGAAATAGGCAGTGCTATAATAAAAGATAGAAAAATAATGTCTAGTGACGGTATATTAGTTGTAATAATTAATGTTGATATGAAAAAAAGAGAATTACTAATTAAACCCAATATTACAACAAGGGGATTTATATTAGTAAATGAAAATGAACAACTAATACGTAAAATTGAAAGCAAAGCCGAAACAACAATAAAAAATGCTTTACAAGATCCTAAAACAACATTTGCAATTCTAAAAGCAGATATAACAGAAACATTATATCCTTTTATATATAATCTAACAGGAAGAAAACCAATTATATTACCTATTATTTTAGATATAAAAAGAAATGTTACTGAAACACAAATAAAAAATGTAAAAGAAGACGAGATACAATAAATATTCTCGTCTTTTTATATTCTATAATAGACACAACTAGAAATCAGTTGTTCCAACTCTACAGTGTTACTATTGCAAAATAAAACTATGTTCAAATAAAAGTTTCTTATTACCCTATTATTTACACCCAATAAAATTTTAAAATGATTCCACGATAAGACATTATATTTTTTTATATATATGGGAAATGCCAAATAAAACTTTTTCATATAATTAATATTTTCTCTACTGAACAATATACTATTACCAAAGCAATAACTCAAATAATTAGATAAATATTCATTCGGATTGTTACACTTACTTTTTAAAACATATGATTTTCTTCCTATCAACCAATATAATTCATTCATTGTTACGCCTCCAAGATATATATAAACAAAAAAATAAAACAATATAAAAAGAAACTAATTATTTAGCTTCTTCCTGAGCTCTAGTTTCTCTAATTACAGTAATTTTAACAGTACCTGGGTACTTTAATGTAGATTCAATTTTCTCTTTAATTTCTCTAGCAATCCTATGAGCTTCCAAATCATCAACTTCTTCTGGCTTAACAATGACTCTCAATTCACGACCTGCTTGCATAGCATAAGTTTTATCAACTCCGTCTATTGAATTAGCAGCATCCTCTAACTGTTCAAGCCTTTTTATATAATTTTCTAAAGAATCGTTACGAGCACCAGGTCGAGATGCTGATAAAGAATCAGCTATAGCAACCAAAGAACTAATAACACTAGAAGCCGGTTCATCACCATGATGAGAGGCAATAGCATTTACAACAACACTATTCTCTTTATATTTCTTCGCTATGTCAACACCTATTGTAACATGGCTCCCCTCAATTTCATGATCAATTGCTTTTCCGATATCATGTAACAAACCAGCTCTTTTAGCAAGAACAACATCTTCGCCTAATTCGCCGGCTAACACACCAGCAAGTTGTGCAACCTCAATTGAATGATTTAGAACATTTTGACCGTAACTGGTTCTAAAATGTAACTTACCTATAATTTCCAATAATTCCGGATCAATTTTTGAGATTCCTAGTTCAAAAGTAGCATCTTTCCCTAACTCTATTATTTTCTGCTTCATATCTTTACAGACTTTATCATAAAGTTCCTCGATACGAGTAGGATGTATTCTACCATCTTTTATTAAACTTTCCAACGTAACTCGAGCCAACTCTCTACGCAAAGGATCAAAACTTGACAACACTACAGCCTCAGGTGTATCATCAATAATTAAATCAACACCAGTAATAGCCTCGATTGTTCTTATATTTCTTCCTTCTCTACCAATAATACGACCCTTCATCTCATCATTAGGCAAATCAACAACCGTAACAGTTTGATCACTAGCTATATCAGCAGAATATCTTTGCATTGAACTAACAATTAATTCCCTAGCATTTTTATCAGCTTCTAATTTCGCTTCATTCTCCCTTTCTCTGATATATTCAGAAATCTCCTTATTCATATCATCTTTTACTCGCTTCATTATCACATCACGAGCTTTGTCTTTACTATAACCAGATATTTTTTCTAAAACTTCTATTTGTTCCTTTTTTATATCCTCAACTTTACTCTTTTCGTTCTGAATTTCGTCTAGTCTTTCTGACAACTTTTCTTCGCGCTCATCCAAAGCCATCTCTCGTTTTTGATACATTTCATCTCTCTTATCAATATTGGCTTCCCTTTGTAACAATCTGTTTTCAGACTCTTTTAACTCCGCCTTCTTTTCACGAACTTCTTTATCTAAGTCCATTTTTATCTTATGAGCTTCTTCTTTTTGCTCCAACGCAGCATCTCTTCTTGCTTTTTCTATTTCCTTTTTAGCTTGAGACAGTAATCTTTCTGCTTCTTTTTTGGCATTCGATACTCGTACAACTCCTAAAACATAAGAAATAACAAAGCCAATTATTACTCCTACGATAAGTAAAATGGGATATAATGCATAATTCATTATATTCCTCCATTCCATCAATAGATTGAGAATTAACTCTAATCTAAATATATTTTAGATGTAATTTTAAAGTCTGTCAAGGTAAGCATTTCTATATTTATAAACAACAATATATCAATAAAAAAATAAACTATAATTTTACTATTATTATTTGAAGACTATATTATTTTGTTTACGTAAAGTAAAATATCACCCTATAAAATAACTAGAAATAACATCATAATCATTATATGGAATTCTTTTATCACCTATAGCCATGTAATTATCTCTACCCTTACCCAAAATTAAAACAACAGAGTCCTTATCGGCAATTTCAAATGACCTATATATCGCTGACTTCCTATCAATAATTCTAAGAAAAGCTTTATTCGAATCTAAAGTCATATCATCAACAATATCATAAACGCTTTCCCATCTAGGATCATCCATTGTAAATATTGCTACATCACTATTATCAAGTATATATTTACCTATTTGTCTTCTTTTTTCTTTTTCTCGACCACCAGCACATCCAGTAACAACAATTAATCTTTTTGTTTTGTTAACGTTTTCCATAATATTTTTTATCCCATTTAAAGTATGTGCATAATCTAATATAATCTCAAAGTCTTGTCCAAAATCAATTTTTTCACTTCTTCCCTTCACATTAATAAGTTTAGGAATATTATCAACTAAAAACTCTGGCGAAATTCCATAATATAAACATATTAAAAAAGCCATAGTAACATTGTAAACATTATATTTTCCAAAAAATGGCGACCTAATTTTATAAGTATTGCCTAAATATGTTAACTCAAAGATTTTAAATTTTTCGTTATTTTCAACATCATTTATTATACAATCATTTGACAAATCGTATCCAAATTTTACGACATTCTTTGACATTATATTTTTACACACTTTGTCATCTCCATTTACAATAACAAAACCATCTCTTTTTAAATATTTTAACAAAGACTTTTTACATCTTATATAATTATCTAATGTTTTATGGACATTTAAATGGTCTTCTGTAATATTTGTAAAACCGATTAAATCATAAGAAATTCCATTTACTCTTTTATGCAACAAAGATTCACTTGACACTTCCATTACAACGTTCTTTGAATTATTATCTTTTGCTATTTTCAGAATACGAGTTAATTCCTCAACACAAGGAGTGGTATTACTAATATTAAAGCTAACATCCCCGACTTCTACACCATTGGTACCTATATAAGCCGTTTTATAGATTTTATTTAAAAGTTGTTTTATTATCATAGTTGTCGTTGTTTTACCATCAGTACCAGTAATGCCAATAAAAGAATAATCTGAAAAATCAACATCATAAAACTTTTTGCACAAAATCCTATAAATATCATTAATATTATCCACAACTAAATGTGGATAATCTATATTGATTCTTTTATTAACAATCAAAAAAACAGCTCCATTGCATATGGCATCTTTAATATAATTAAAATGATCAACATTAAATCCAGAAGTAGCCACATACAAATAGCCTTGCCTAACATTTCTTGAATCATCAGCAATCCCATTGATAGGAATATCATAATCGCAATCAATAAGCTCACTTAATTTTTTCAAAAATATCACCCTAAATATTTTATTCTTCAAATAAAAAAAGGAAATTAATTTTCCTCAGCTTTTTTATCTTTTTTACTAGTACTAGAATCATTTATAACAATATCATAATATTTCCTAACTTTTAGTTCTATTTCATCACGTAATTCCAAATTATCTTTCAAAAGTAATTTAACATTTTCTTTTCCCTGGCCTAATTTTTCTCCTTGATAAGAATACCAAGCACCGCTCTTTTCAATAATTCCTGCCTCACTAGCTAAATCAACCAATTCACCTTCGCGTGATACACCTTCGCCATACATAATGTCCACTGTAGCAGACTTAAAAGGTGGAGCAACCTTATTTTTAACTACCTTTATATTTGTTTTATTTCCAACTACACCATCGCCCATTTTTAATTGTTCACTTCTTCGTATTTCTAGCCTTATAGAAGAATAGAATTTTAAAGCTCTTCCACCTGGTGTTGTTTCTGGATTACCAAACATAACACCAACTTTCTCGCGTAACTGATTAATAAAAATACAAGTAGTGTTTGTTTTACTTATTGTGCCGGACAATTTTCTAAGCGCTTGAGACATTAATCTTGCTTGTAAACCAACATGAGCATCACCCATCTCACCGTCAATTTCTGCTTGAGGTACAAGTGCAGCCACAGAGTCAATAACAATAATACTAATAGCTTGGCTCCTTACTAGTGCATCACAGATTTCCAACGCTTGCTCTCCAGTGTCTGGTTGGCTCAATAACAATTCATCAATATTTACGCCTAATCGTTCTGCGTATTCTGGATCTAAAGCATGCTCAGCATCAATAAATGCAGCACGCCCCCCCAATTTTTGATGTTCAGCAATTGCTTGTAATGCAAAAGTAGTCTTTCCGCTAGATTCTGGACCATATATTTCAATAATACGCCCCCTAGGATATCCTCCAACACCAAGCGCAATATCTAGTGATAAACAGCCACTAGAACATACATCAACTTTTAAGTGCTTATTGTCGCCAAGCTTCATAATAGAACCTTTTCCAAACTGTTTTTCAATATCATTCAATACCTGTTCTAGGGCTTTATCCTTAGAAATATCTTTATCAATTGTTTTCATACTAACCTCCAAGTTCAATAACTTACAAATCTATTTTATAATATAGTTATTTAAAATGCAACAGATTTTTTCGAACAATTGTTTTACTTAAATTTAATAAATAAAAAAGCCACCATAAAAGTGACATTATCAATATTTCTAATCATCATTTGAAAAAATTACATTTTTATTTAAATTCCAATATTGAATAGCTGAAATAACAGATAGTATAACAGCAATATACAATAAAAATGCTGACACATTAATATTTATTAACTCAAATGGCAAATTATAAAAAAATGTTAAAGAAGTACCAACCATTAAAGTTGCTGTTTTAAACTTTCCTGACTTAATAGCTGCCACAACTTTTCCTTTACTAGCAGCCTCCATCTTTATTGCATTTACAATAATATCTCTAAGAACAATAACAACTGGTATAATAACATTTATAAATCCCTGCGCAGCAAGAATAATCAACACAGAATTTACAAGTGCTTTATCAGCTATAGCATCAAGCATTTTTCCTGTATCCGTAACTTGATTGTTCTTCCTAGCTAAATATCCATCCAAAAAATCAGTAAAACTAGCTACAATAAAAACAATACCAGATATTAAATATTGAAGTTCCATTCCCACTCCACTAACATAAATAGTAGGAAATTGAACACCAACTAAATAAAATGGAAAACATAATAAAAAAATTATCATAAAAGTCAATACTAATCTCAAAACTGTTAACTTAGTAGGCAAGTTCATAACAATTCTCCTTTCCATCATCAATAGCCAACTCATTAGTTCTAGTTGGAACCTTATGTTGAGCATTAACGATAACATATATTATTATAAATATCGAAATTGTAATAACTATGCTGACTAAAAAAATAGGCAATGCATAAGACTTCTTCTTAAACTCAATAGTATATGGCGACTTAATTTTCTTTTCATTTTTAGATACATCTTTCTTTTGATTATTCTTTATATCATCAAGTGAAATTTTTGAGGTTAAATCAAAGAAAAAGGTATTAAAATCATCAACTACCTTTTCAGGATTTAATCCTAAATACTTTGAGTAAGCTTTTACATAATTCTTCAAATCATATAAGTCTTTAAAAGCCTTTACATTACCAATTTCTATATTCTCTAGTTCGGTAACAGTTAATTCCAAATCTTCAGCTGCTTCAGCAATGTTAACTCCATTAGATACTCTAACTCGTTTCAAGTAAGCGCCTAATTCTTTCATAAAACACCTCACTAGTTACAAACAATACATAAATAAGCCATGTTCTGTTCTTCTTTAGAAGTGACAAACATTTATCTACCATATTACTGGTTCCTAACTCCATTTGGTTCTTTCGTCAGGACTCCCCTACCAAATTTGGGTTTCTAGCTCGTGGGGTTTACCTCGTTTCACCTTTTCGTTTCCAAAAAAATCGTCACTGTGGCACTTTATAGGCAAACCATATTATTCACTTAGGTCTACCATTCGCCGTTAGCATAAGCTACTCTAGGTTATTTTTTCCCTAGACACGATCACTACAGCCATTACAGGTCTGTGCTAGCATGGACTTTCCTCAAAGATTTTTTAAAATCTCAGCGTTTGTCTATATGTACTGTCAAATTAATCACTAGATTTTTCTTCTTCTGTACTTTCTTCTTCCTCTTCTTTACAAGTATCATCTTTTTTACCAAAAACTACTTTCTCAAGTTGCGATACTCTACGTATAATGTCAATACTAGTAACATCACTAACATCAATATTATTACGTGCAGCCTCAACATCTAACTTGTAGTTACGCAATTCTTGTTTCAAAGAAGTTATTTCTGAAAGCAAATCATTTCTCTCTTTTTCTAAACCATTAATTATGTTTAAAAATTGTTCATAATCACCAATTATAATATCCAAGAACTGATCAACTTCTTTTAACCGATACCCTCTAGTGTCGATTTTGAATTCCTTTTCTAAAATGTCTTGTGGCATAAGAGTAATTTTATTTTGATACATAAATCACCAATCCCTTACTTACAATAACATTATACTAATCATTTCTAAGAATTGTCAATTGATAACCCATTAATTATATAATAAAAATCCAACCTAAGGCAAGCATTATTTGTCTTGCTAGACATTTTTTTTAATGTTAAAAGTATTTCTAAACTATTCATTCAATCACCAAGTACATTGTAGCATATATATAAAAATGCTCAATCAATTCGACAAAACAACAAAAAAATACATATATATTTGTAGAAAAAAGAATAACATTATAGTATAATAAATCATAGGTGATGAGATGAACTACCCAAATGGTATAAAAAAAGCAAACAACCGTACAACAAAGATACCATCAAATTATGACAACAGAGGAATGAGTTTAGAAGAAGATTTAAATAATAGTAATCAATTCTATCGAGATATAGATATCGCTTATATCTATAAAAAGCCAACTCCAATAAAAATAACCAAAGTAGACTACCCATCAAGGGATAAAGCGGTTATTAGAGAAGCTTTTTTCACAATACCATCCACAACTGACTATAATGGTATATATCAAGGATTTTATATTGATTTTGAGGCAAAAGAAACAAAAAGCTCTACTGCCTTTACTTTAAATAATATTCATCCACACCAAATAAAGCACTTACAAAACATAGAAAAACATAATGGAATATCGTTTTTAATAGTTAGGTTTACAACTTTAAATGAAACTTACTTACTACCAACAAAGGCATTCACAGAATTTATAGAAAATACGAATAGAAAATCTATTCCTATCACTTTTTTCAAAAAGCATGCCTATTTAATAAAAGACGGTTTTAATCCAAGAATTGACTACTTAAAAGTAGTTGACCAAATAATTGGAGGTAAAAAATGAAAAAAGAAGCAAAAAGCAAAGGGGTCGCTACATCTTCAAAAAGGAGAAGTTACAGCCAAAGAGGAAGCACTATAAGTAATAAAAAAATACATATTAAATTCAAAAGCATAGGACTACTAATAACATTAGTAATATATGTAATACTTGTTATTATTGCATATAATAAAATAGGAAAAATAGGCCTAATTGGTGTAGGTGGAGGCCTTGGCGTATTATTGTTATTCATTCTAATTTTACTAAAATTAAAAGGTAAAAAAAGGAAAAAATTTATTACCGCAATAATTATATTGGTTTTAACACTTACTATCATTATGATGGGTGCATTCGCATCATTCTTATTTTATATAAAATCAATTTCTGATCCATTATACGCAGAAAAAGAAAACAACTTAAATACCAAAGAAACAACAACAATATATGACAAAAATGGCGTAGAATTTGCAAAATTAGGTTCAGAAATGAGAGAAAAAGTAACATATGAGGAATTGCCAGAAGTACTAATAGATGCCATCGTAGCAACAGAAGACTCAAGATTTTTTCAACATAATGGTTTTGATGCAGCTAGATTTATAAAGGCTGCTATTGGCCAAATTGCTGGAAACAGAAGTGCCGGAGGAGCCTCAACCTTGTCAATGCAAGTTGTTAAAAATGTATTTACCGATGCCAAAGCCGACTCTGGAAAAGAAGGAGTAATCAGAAAATTTCAAGATATTTACTTAGCAGTATTTAAACTAGAAAAAAATTATACAAAAGAAGAAATAATTGAATTTTACGTTAACAATCACTACTTAGGTGGTAATGTCTATGGCGTTGAAGAAGCCAGTCAAACATATTTTGGAAAATCAGCAGGAGAACTTACCTTGAGTGAAGCCGCTGTCATTGCCGGAATGTTCAAATCTCCAACATACTATAAACCAGATACAAAGCCAGAAAACGCAGAAGCAAGAAGAACCACAGTACTATACTTAATGAAAAGACATGGTTATATCACAGAAGAAGAGGAAACTTTAGCAAATTCAATTCCTGTTAACACATTAGTGAATGCAAAAGAGGCACAAGCAAATCCATATCAAGGATTTATTGATACTGTAGTAAAAGAAATAAAAGATAAATATAAAGTTAATGCATATACAACATCATTAAAAGTATATACAACACTAGATAGAGGTAGACAAGATGCCGTTGATAGAGTACTAAGTGGAGAAGCATATTCATGGATTAATGACAAAGTTCAAACAGGTGTAGCAGTTATTGAATCAGATACTGGAGCCATATTAGCTGTAGGTACGGGTAGAAATAGAAGCGGTATCAATAGTTATAATTATGCAACACAAATAAAAAGGCAACCAGGGTCAACTGCGAAACCCCTATTTGACTATGGCCCAGGAATCGAATACAACGATTGGTCAACCTATACCCTATTCGATGATGCACCATATAGCTATTCTAATGGAAGATCAATAAAAAACTGGGATGGCGGATACTACGGTACAATCACACTAAGAAGAGCACTATCAACATCAAGAAATATTCCAGCATTAAAAGCGTTTCAACAAGTAGACAATAAAAAAATTGCTGAATTTGTTACAAATCTAGGAATTATTCCAGAAATATGTGAATCTGGCTATACCTATGATAAAGAAAATAACATTTGTATAAATAGAGAAAATCAGAGTGATAAAAGAAGTACAATTAATTTACACGAGGCACATTCAATCGGTGCCTTTACAGGAGTTTCACCATTACAAATGGCAGCTGCTTATGCAGCATTTTCAAATGGTGGATACTATAATGAACCATACAGTGTATCTAGAATAGAATTTAGATCAACTGGCGAAATTCAAGAACATCAACCAAATAAAAATAGAGTAATGGCTGATTCAACAGCATTCATGATATCCAGTGTATTACAAAATGTAGCCTTAACAGATGGAACACCAAACAATGTAGCTTGTAAAACAGGAACTACAAACTATGATGACTCGCTAATGAATTCACTTCATATGCCAGGAGATGCAATAAGAGATTCTTGGGTAGTAGGATACTCTACAAAAACAACAATAGGAATGTGGTATGGTTACGATAACATGAATCAAGATATGGTTAATCAAGGATATGTTTTACATAATATACCAGCAACTATTCAAAAAGATAGGCTATTCAGGGCTTTAGTAAATTCAGGCGCCATGGAAGCCAACAGAGAAAGCTTTATACAACCATCAAGCGTAGTAAAAGTTGGTGTAGCGCAGAACTCTAACCCTCCAAAATTAGCGGGAAATGGAACCGCAGTAGTATATGAATACTTCAAAAAAGGTACAGAGCCAACAGAAACAGCAACTGGTGACGCTTCAATAAAAGCCCCTTCTGGACTTAAAGCAACCATAGATAGACTTACACACAAAATAACATTATCATGGAATCCTGTTGATCCAGGTATAAATGCAAAAAGTGAGTACGGAACATTTGGATACAACATTTATTTAAATAATAGATTAATCACATGGACAGATAAGACAACTTATACATCATATGAATTTGGAACCTATAAGATTGTTGCTACATATAAAGGTTATAGCGGCATAAAAAGCGATAGTGCAGAAATTATTGTAAAAAAACAAGAAGAAGAGACCAAACCACAAGATGACAACAACAACAATAATGGCAACAATAATGGCAACAATAACAGTAACGATAATGGCAATAATAATGATAACAACAATAGTGGCAATAATAACAACAATAATTCAAATACAGGCGATAACAACAAAGATAAAGAGCCTAATCCAAATAATGAAGAAGAAAAGCCAGAGTAAAGATTATTTCATAACAAACAAATCAATACAAAAATATTTAAAACAAAAACTGATATAAAGAAGCAATTTTCTATATATCAGTTTTTTTACGATTACCCTTATTATCTCTGCAAATATCATATAACTTACAAGTAGCACAAGTAGGTTTAACAGCCTTACAATAATATCTACCAAATAATACAAATTGTAAATGTCTCTTAGCCCAATTTTCTTTAGCAATTTTACGCATCAACTTTTGTTCTATAGTTTCAACATTATCTCTATCATACACCAATCTCAATCTTTTAGAAACCCTCTCAACGTGAGTATCAACTGCTATTGAAGGTATGCTATAAAACTCACTTAAAAACACATTGGCAGTCTTTCTTCCAACACCAGGAAAAGATTCTAGTATATCCCTATCCTTTGGAACAATACCATCAAATTCAGAAACCAATCTTTCTGAAATTCTTTTTATATAGCTTGCCTTCTTTCTAAAAGAACCAACTGGATAAATAATCTCCTCCACCCTAGCACTATCGGCGAGCATAAGCTTATCTAATGTATCATATTGGCTAAAGAGAATAGGTGTAACTGTATTTACCCTTTTGTCAGTAGACTGGGCACTTAACATAATAGCAATTAAAAGCTCATAGTCCTTACTATAATTAAGTTCACACTTTGGTTGAGGAAACAATTCATCCATATATTCTTCAATTCGATTAACTCTATTCATCAAACCAGTTCCAATCAACAATATCTAAATCAACATCCTCATCAATTTTTTCTTTTCCTTGCTTGTGCTTCTTTCTATTATTTTCTACATCCTCTGCCGTATTAATATTATTTTTACCCCACTCATATAATATTTTATCTATATACCGTAAGTTTGAAACACCATTCATAGTAGCCTCTTTAATAGCTTCTCTTATTAACTCCTCACTTATGCCATTATCTAACCATGCCTTACTTATCTCATATTCCATTGGTGTCAAAGTTCTTCCAAACTCTTGTTCAATAACCTCAAAAATATTTGAATCCTCAGACACCTTTTTCTCATCATTAACAACTTCGTCCATCGCTATCAAAGATAACTTACTGTAAAAGTCATCCAAGATTATTACCTCTTGAATAACTCCCTTATCATCCTTAGAAACATCCACTCTAAGTAATTTCTTATCAGTCAACAAACTAATATTTTCCATGATTTTCATCATTCCAACGTTTAAATCTCTTGAAAATCTCTCCGGATCAAATATAGAATTACTACCCAAATTATATAGATACATCAAAAAAATAAACGCTTCTGCAGATATTCCAAAATCATTATACCTTTTAAGAAAATATATAGGAATAACAATATTTCCATCTTTAAAAAACTCCAGTACTTTTGAACTCTTCAATATATCAGCTCCCGTTTTTCGTATTTTAACACAAAATTATAACAAGGACAAATATATTTACACACAACATCAAAATACATTTGCACACTTACTTTTAATAAACTCCATAATTAAATCAGTATCATTTTCTAGCCTATTATAAAGTATCTCTATCTCTATCATTTCATAAACATCTTTTAAATAACTTCCCGGCTCTCGTCCTAATATTCTCATTATATCTTCACTAGAGATATTTAACTCCTTCCTACTATGAATAGGTAATGCAGCATACTTTTCCGTCAAAACCTTCAAATCAATACCTTTAATCTTCGCAGCAACAGTATTAGGATAAAGTCCATAATAATACAAAGAAGCAGAGTCTAAATTATCAGCCCTTATTGCCTGGCTTATCGCCTCTATAAGCTCTTTCTCATTATTAGAAAAAGGATATTTATCTGTCACATCTAAAACAGCCCAAATACCAATAGAATTATTAGTAGGACCTACCTCATTTAACTTTTTCAGCCCTAAATCTTTATCTAATCCCAGCTCAAGCATTAGTTGAATACCCCTATAGGCATTTGAACTAGAAAAAATCTTATCCAACTCCTCTTTCTTTCGCTCATATGATAAGTCAGTTAAATATTTTTTATTTTCTATAATTGCTTGCTTAGTATCACCATCTAAATCAAACCCCAACAAAGTAGCAAACCTGATAGCTCTAAGAATTCTCAAAGAATCCTCATTCAACTTCTGCATAGGATTACCAACAGCTCTGATTATTTTGCTTTTTAAATCTTTCTTTGCATCCAATAAATCAATTATTTGCCCATCCTTATCCATACAAATAGTATTTACAGTAAAATCCCGTCTCAACAAATCCTGATACAAATCATCTATATATTTAATTTCTTTAGGTTTTCGATGATTTATATACTCTCCCTCTTTACGAAATGTAGTTATTTCAAACCTAATACCTCTCCTAAAAACTGTTACTGCACCATAATCCTCCATAGGAAGAGATTGAGGAAAAATTTCCATTAATTGCTTTGGAGTCGCATTAGTTGTAACATCAACATCTGTAGAAGGTAAATTTAATAATGAATTTCTAACATACCCTCCTACTAAATAAGCTTTAAAGCCATGATTCACAATTTCCTCTATGACCTTTAAAACTTTTTCTTTATCAATCATAATTCACCGCCTGTTATTTTTTACTCCTAAAGTAATTATACCACAAAAATAAAGAGAACCAATAACAGGCTCTCTTACTTTACATCTATTAATTAGTTTACAGCATCTTTTAATGCAGTACCTGCTTTGAAAGAAACAGCATTTCTAGCAGCAATTTTAACAACATCACCAGTTCTTGGATTACGTCCCTCACGAGCAGCTCTCTTAGAAACAGCAAAAGTTCCAAATCCAACTAGAGGAACTTTATCTCCTCCTTTTAATGCGTTAGTAATTGCTTCAAATGTAGCATCAATAGCTTTTGCAGAATCTGTTTTAGTTAACCCTGTTGCTGTAGCTACTGCTTCTACTAATTCAACTTTTTTCATAAATGATTATACCTCCCTATGTTTATTAAGCATGCATTATGCTTACATATTAAATTTATCATGCTTCATAATAAAAATCAAGAAATATAGTATAAATTAAACGAATTTAAAGCTTTAGAAGAAAAGTAATTTTCCTAATCACTTAAGATTCATCTTGTTAAGTTCTGAATTTATAGAATTTAAGAGTGCTATGATACTACCAATTCCATAATAAAACAAAGAAATTAAAAAACTACAAAGCCAAATAAACAACATTAATGAAAAATTAAATTCTGTTGTAGCACAAACATTTGAATAAAATTCTGAACTAGATCCACAAGATGGAAATAAATTACCAAAGAAAATCCCCATAAATAAGCCAATAAAAAATAAAATAAGCGAAATTTTTTGATAAGTATTGGTTTCAATATTGCTGGCTAGTCTTGTTAAACTCTTTATCTTTGGTACTTCTTTTTTTACTTTATCAATCTCTTCAAACATACCCATTTTAATCGCTACTCTCCTCTCCAGAAACCTTTTCTAACTGTTTTTCCTTTTTTGACTCCTCGTTTTTATTTATTGCCGCAATAAATTTTAAGGCTAAATATTCCCTATACAAATATATATATCTTCCCATCAAAATAACATAACAAGAATCAAGTATAGTCATTACAGCCCCAGGGGCAGTTTTAACAGTAATTAAATTGAACGCAAGTAAAATAGCAGATAAAACCATTATCAAACTAAAGTAATTATCATTTGTAATAGCATTAAAAGGAGATTTGCTTAATTTAAAATCCTTCCAATATCTAGTATCCCTAAACAAAGTATGGACCATATAGAGTAACATAATAACCTTTATACCAAAAGTTACTACACTAACTATTGAAATTGTCTGAAACAAAGATAAAAAAGAAGTTGCGATAAAAATAAAATATAAAAATACAAGAAAAATATTTAAATAATTAAAATACTTTTTACCAAATTTTAACTTTAAAGCAATAAAATAAAGTAAAACTAAAATATAATTAAAATTATGATTAATAATATCCCTTAAAATATTAATAGAACTCAAATTATTATTAACAGCAAAAGCCTGACTAAGTATAATAATCAGTACAATCAAGATGATAATAATACTAGTAATAACATTTGGGCTATCATACCAAATAATATTGGCTTCTTTCTTTTTCATACACCACTCTCCTACAATTAAGTATATCACAAATTAATAATGCTATTTCATTTAATTAAAATTATTTTACAATTTACAGTAATATGATATAATACACATGAATTGGAGGGGATAACATGTCTATTCCAACAGTTGCCCTAGTAGGAAGACCTAATGTTGGTAAATCAACACTATTTAATAAAATAGTTGGTAAAAAAATATCTATAATAGAAGATACACCAGGAGTAACAAGAGATAGAATTTATCAAGAAGTTATATACAAAGATAAAAAATTTCATTTAATCGATACCGGTGGAATTGATTCAACTAAAATGACTTTTAACAATGAAATAAGATTGCAAGCAGAAATAGCTATTGAAGAAGCTGAAGTAGTAGTTTTCGTTGTAGACGGAAAAGAAGGAATTACCCATAATGATTTAATAGTAAGAGACATCTTAAGAAAAAGTAAAAAAGAAATCATTGTAGCCATAAATAAAATAGATGTAAAAGAAGCAAATAATAATATTTATGACTTTTATGAATTAGGATTCGATACATATATTCCTATCAGTTCAATTCATAATCATGGGTATATAGAACTGATGGAAGCAATTACCAAAGATTTTCATGAAAAAGAAGAAAAAAAAGACGAGCGAATCAAATTCTGCTTAATTGGAAGACCAAATGTAGGAAAAAGCAGCTTGATGAATGCACTTCTCAATGAAGAACGTGTCGTAGTTTCAGACATTGCTGGTACAACAAGAGATTCAGTTGATTCCACTTTGCGTTACAATAACCAAGAATATATCCTTATAGATACAGCCGGTATGAGAAAAAAAGGAAAAGTATTTGAAAGCATAGAAAAATACAGTTTACTTAGATCTCTACAAGCCATAGACAGAAGTGATATATGTCTTGTCGTTATCAATGCCGAAGAAGGAATTAAAGAACATGATAAACATATTGCTGGATATGCGATTGAAAAAGGAAAAGGCTTAATATTTGTTGTAAACAAATGGGATCTTGTAAAAGATAAAACAATACAAGAATTTGAAAAAACAATACGAACAGAATTTCAATTTGCTACATATGCACCTATCGTTGTATTAAGCGCACTAACAAAGAAAAGAATTCATACACTGATGCCGGAAGTAATTAAAGTAGCAGAAAATATAAAGAGGGAAGTAAAAACAAGTATTATAAATGAAGTAATACTAGATGCTTTCCAACTAAATCCACCACCTTCTTATAAAGGGAAAAGATTAAAATGCTACTTTACTTCTCAAACAGGAATATGCCCACCTAAATTTACACTAAGAGTAAATAATAAAGGATTAGTTCATTTCTCATATGAAAGATATATAGAAAATAAAATAAGAGAAAACTTCAATTTTGAAGGCACACCTTTAATAATACAATTTAAAAATAGAAATGGAGATACAGAGTAAATGATAATAGGTAGCAATAAACCAAATGAAAATAAATTTAAGAACAATAACTTCTTAAATAACAATTCCTTTGATAATAAATTTAAACACTACCAAGAAAATGCCAATTCAAATTATAATAGAAAAAATATTTTCACAGAGGATATCTCAACCATGAAATACACAAATATAAATAATAAAAATGAAATGTATACAAAAAGTATAGCCCTATTACACGATAGACTAAGCAAAGGACTTATAACTTTAGATGAATTCAACAAACAAATAAATAGATTAACTAAGCAAACACAAAAATAGTAAACGAAAAAAACCTTCTACATATACTTTAATGGGAGGTTTTTTATGTTTGCAGACAGTTTTTTTAAAAAAGTAGAAAATAAAACTAACGTCAATAAAAACACAATTATAGATCTTGCTAATAAATTACAGAAAACTAATATGAAAGATGAAAAGACAATACGTGAAGTAATCAAAAACATATCTGAATTAACCGGAAAAGAAGTCTCAAAAGAAAAAGAAGAAAAAATAGTTGATGCTATACTAAATGACAAAATACCTAAAAACATCGATAAAATGTTTTAGTTCTATTATAGCCAACAATCTCATATTAATTAGTAACAAGGAGATTGATTATGGATAAACAAGAAATAATAAAAAACATTGCAACTAGAAGCGGTGGTGACATCTATCTTGGTGTTGTCGGGGCTGTTCGTACCGGTAAATCAACATTTATAAAAAAAGTCGTTGAAACGCTTATAGTACCAAATATAGAGGACGAATATGAAAAAAAGAGGGTCTTAGACGAAATTCCTCAAAGTGCTGCTGGAAAAACAATCATGACAACAGAACCGAAGTTTGTACCTAACAATGCCGCTAAAGTTAAAATTGACGATTTTAATTGCAACATAAGACTTATAGATTGTGTTGGGTACATGATTGATAAAGCATTAGGAGCCACCGACGAAAACGGTCCTAGAATGGTTAAAACACCATGGTATCAAGAAGAAATTCCTTTTGTAGAAGCAGCAGAAATTGGAACAGAAAAAGTTATAAAAGATCATTCAACAATTGGAATAGTAATAACAACAGACGGCTCTATAGGAGAATTCGACAGAAACGACTACTTAGAAAGTGAAAAAAGAGTAATCGAAGAACTAAAAAATATAGGTAAACCATTTATTATTATCCTAAATAGTACACATCCAACGCTACCAGAAACAGTAAGAATAGGTGAAAAACTTAACGAAGAACATAACGTACCTGTTCTTCCAATGAATGTTGATCAAATGAGCGAAAAAGATATGTATAGTATACTTAGAGAAGCTCTTTATGAATTTCCAGTCCTAGAAGTAAAAGTAAATATGCCAGAATGGATTGCTATATTAAATCCAGATAATGAAATTAAAAAAAGCTATATAAACTCCATAAAGGAAAGTGTAATAGAAATTGACAAGTTAAAAGATATTGAAAATATAACAAAGCACTTTCTAGAAAATAAAGATATAGAAAAAGCCTACTTATCAGACGTAGACTCATCAACAGGCATAGTTACAGTAAACTTAACCGCTCCACCACACCTTTATAATAAAACATTAACAGAAATTATAAAAATTGATGTTAAAAACAAAGCAGATTTATTAGCTCTCTTTCAAGAATTCAATACTGCGAAAAAAGAATATGACCAAATAAAGTATGCTCTAAAAATGGTTAAGCAAACAGGCTACGGAGTAGCAACACCATCTCTAGACGATATGAAATTAGATAAACCAGAAATTATCAAACAAGGGCCAAGATATGGCGTCAAATTAAAAGCTGTAGCACCATCAATTCACATGATAAGAGTAGATGTCGAATCGACATTTGAACCAATAATTGGAAGTGAAGTACAAAGCAAAGAACTCATCGATTATTTGTTAAAAGATCAAGAAACAAAACCAAAAGAAATTTGGAAAAGCGAAATATTTGGTAGAAGTTTAGATCAAATTGTACAAGAAGGAATTCAATCAAAAATAAATTTAATGCCAGACAATATAAGATTCAAATTACAAAATACATTATCTAAAGTTGTCAACAAAGGCTCTAACAATATGATTGCAATAGTAATTTAAAAGTACTAATGGAGGTAACTATATTACTTCAAATTAGTACTTTTTATTTTGTTAAGCTATTTTACTTACATATAAATTATATTGATTAATTAATTCATCATTCCTCAATTTAAGTTCATTGTCCTCAAATAAATAATCATCTCTATTACTATTTAAAAAAGAAAATATTTCATTACAGACGTCATACTTTGTATTCATACTATTCCTATAATTTTCTAGTTTTTCAACAGGAATAAATAACTGTTTTAAACGCTCACTAGCCATAAGCTTGTCATACAATTTTATATAATATTCATCCAATTCATAGTTTGAAATATACTTATGTATCCCATCATCAGTAGATAATTCAATAAGCTTATCAAGTTTGTTATTAAAGTCTGATTTATTATTCTCAACAAAAGCAATAGAATCTTTAAACTCAGAATCTGTACTTAAATTATCATATGATAATAAAAATTTAAGCTTATCATCCTGCGATAATGCACTTATATCATCAACTAATAAATAATAATCCTTGAAATAACTTTTAATTGCCTTTTCCACACACTGATAACTACCAGAAGTTTTATAAGACTCATCAAATGTATACTCACCAGTTTTAATAGTT
>CADCQR010000013.1 GCA_902803685.1 uncultured Erysipelotrichaceae bacterium | reverse complement strand
TTTTATTCATTTTATCATACACTAATCCGGCTATTCTATGATAAGATATAAATCCAAGTAGTTTTATCCAATTAATCTCATTACTTTTTATTAATTTTTCTATTTTTTCTATGTTTGTATTAAACTTTACTATTTCAATAATAAAATCTTTTTCAAAATTATTCATTTTTTTCTCCATAAGTAACAATATTTAATTTAGTTTATTATATCACAAATATTTGATTTAATCATAATTTGATATTTAACATTTAATATTCGTGAATTGAAAAAGTAAATTCCAGTTTCAGTATTTTAAAATAGAATTTAGTCTTACATCAAATTCCAGTTCATTATTTGTAAAACTAAATTCTTTTTTTATAATATCTCACATGGGTGTTTCGACTACGAAAGTGAGGTGTTTTAAATGTCAAATCAAATCCATGATAATAAACATTTAACTTTAGACGAAAGAAAAATTATTCAAACAGGAATTGAAAATCGCTCAAATAAAGTTGATATTGCTAGAACTATTGGAAAAGATTCTACTACTGTAGCCAAAGAGATTAGAAAGCATAGAGAAATTAGACCTAGAAATACTTTTATTTACCCATCTATTTGTATTCATAATAGAGAATGCAGCGGTTGTAAGAAACAATGTGATAGATATGAAGAAATAAAATGCAATAAACGTGACCGCTCTCCAGGTGCTTGTAATAAATGTCCTAATATCGCTAAGTGTCATTTAGATAAGTATTTTTATTATGCTACTAAAGCTGATGAACAATATAGAATTGATTTAGTAGATTTTAGAGAAGGTATAAATTTAACCACGTCAGGAAGAAAACAAATTGGGACTATTTTAAAACCTTTGCTCGATCAAGGACAATCTCTTTATCAAATCAAGTCATCTCATCCTGAAATTAAACAATCAATTAAAACTCTATATAATTATATTGAAACTGGAGTGTTCAAAGAAGATGGAATTGATAACTTTTCTCTTAAAGAACAAGTTAATAGAAAACAGTTCAAAAATAAATATAAAAAGAGAAAGGAACCTTCAAACTATGAAGGACATAAATATAAAGATTATTTAAACTTTAAAGAGGAAAATCCAGATACGCCTACTACTGAAATGGATACTGTTTTAAATTCACAATCAGGTCCTTATATTCAAACATTTTATTTTGAAACATCAGGACTTATGATTGGATTTATTCATAAAGAAAAAACATCTGATTCTATGTCTAAAACTCTAAATATATTGGAAGATAGATTAGGACATGATGTTTATAGTGAATTATTTGCTTTGATTTTAACAGATCGTGGTGTAGAATTTGAAAAAGTCGAATTATTTGAAACTAATTCAAGAAACTAAAGAATTTAGGACAAATATATTTTATTGCGATGCTTACCAATCTAGCCAGAGACCACATGTGGAAAATACACACAATTATATTAGAGATATTATTCCAAACGAAATGGATATTTCCAATATTACTCAAGAAGATTTAAATATTATTTTTTCACATATTAACTCTACTCCAAGAAAGAGTCTAAAAGGAAAAACTCCATATGAAGTATTTAAATTCATGTTTAACACTAACGATAATCCAGAACGTGGAAAGAGTGTATTAGACAAATTAAATATTAAAGAAATAAAAAGAGACGAGGTTATTCTAAAACCTTATCTCATAAAACAAATCCATAATAAGAAATAACCACCGTTCTTATTATACATATGTATAGAAACACCCATATATATATTAACTATCAACAAAAGGAATTTAGTCTTACATTTTTAAAAATTATATAGCCTTTTGTGTTTTCGTTGTGGGGAAATTTCTAACATATTTCGTATATTACTACATCTTTTACTAAAAATCAAATCATCATTTCGCTCAAAAACGCCCAAAAAAATGGACGTTTCTTCTACATTTAGTTTTTCTCTTATGAAACTGGAATTTACTTTTTCAATTCACGCCTTTATTTTTTAGATACGTTTTGTATTTAATTCAAAAAGTTAGTTCAATATGCATTTTGGCCTTATTTGATAAATATTTTTAAAGCTTTTATAACCTATCTAAACGATATCTACGAGAGTAGCCATTCCAAGAATTATCAAAAATATGCAATAAAGAAAAATATCACAATCACTTTATTTTCAAGGGGTTTGTGGATAAGTAGCTTTTTTTATTTTTAGTACTGTTTTTGCCATTTTTTATATAAAATATTCATCTAATGTGCACAAATTGCTAACATATTCTATGTTTTCTTTGTCCGCTTGCATTATATATCATGCATTCTATATAATCAATTTTTCATTATAACTTTATTAATCCAAAAATAATCTTATAATCTTCTTCCTTTAGATTATTTCTTAATACTGTAGTTCTACCAAAATCAGCCTCATTTACATCTATTATCCCTGCTTCTTTAAGAGCACTAAAAACTGAATAAAGTTTACTCTTATCTTCAGAAGTTAGAAATCCAAATCTTGGATTATTATACATTTTAAAAATATCTATTATCTTTGTACGCTCTCCCGATAATAGTGAGAATAACATTTTTGGTCCAAAAGACACTTTTAAATCTTTATATTTCTCTATGACTTCTAATATTACATTAACTAATTCTATTAATCTATGGCCACATATAAAGATACTATGGATATCAATATTTTCATCACAGAATCTAATGCTTAATTTTTCCTTATCTTGAGTATAATTATACGGTATCATAATAGTATTGCATCCTGTGCCATCCGCTTTATAATTAGTACATCCTAATACTCTCTGTTCTGAATTATCTTTATTCTTACGCTTTTTTACTACTAAATATCCATCTTCACAATTAGGGCATTTTGAAATTGACATCTTACCGCCTAATAAGTCGTTAGTTACAAATCCGCAGATTTCTGGATCATTTGAACAAAGCCATAATTTTTTAGCTCCTGCAAAATATTTGTTTTCTCTTTTTTGTAAAGGATATCCACAGCAGGGGCATTTAATCATATTATTTATATTTTCTATAGGATTTAGTTCTTCACCTTCTACAATAACTGTCTTAAATCTATCTTTTATCTCTAAAATAAATTTAGATGGTTTATGTATTGGAGTTATTATAAATACTCTATTTTTAGTTCTTGTTAAAGCTACATAGAATAATCTTCTCTCTTCAGCATATTCTATGTCTTCGGTATTCTTGATAACTAGTTTCATAACAGGATCATCAACTATTTTAGATGGAAATCCTAATATTGCATCTTTTCCATTGATAATAATTACATTGTCATAGCCTAATCCCTTAGAAGAATGCGCTGTCAAATATGTAATTTTTAAATTTGGATATTTTAAAGACTTAATAGTTCCATTATTAAATAAAAAATATTTTGATTGATTACCTAATTGAAAACCCTCAAATCCATATCTACCAACCAAAAGAACACTTCCATCTTTTCCATTTGTCTGAACTATCATATCTAAAGACTTTTCAATAGCTTGGCACATTCTATCAATTGGTTTATCAATGTCTTCTTTGTCATATGTATCTTTATATGACATTAGTAATACAGGATTTCTAATTGATTTATTTGATTTTAATTTCTTCTTTATTTGCTCGTCATTTGCCATTACAAATCCACCAGCAATATCTATTAATTCTTGCGAGTTTCTATACGTTTTAGTTATCTTCAAAACATCTGCATATCCCAGCATTTCTTCAAATTTAGTAAATAGCTCCACTTTAGCTCCACTAAATCTAAATATAGCTTGCCAGTCATCACCAACAGCAATAATCTTTGCATTTGAGCATTTAGAAAGTCTTTCACACAAATCAAATCTCTGAAGTGAAATATCTTGATATTCATCTACAAAAATATAATCATAAGCAAGTTTTTCACCGCATTCTATTTTATTTTCAAGAATATTTGAAGCATTATTAATCATATCTTCAAAGTCTATACTATTTTTATTTTTTAATTCTGTCATGTATGCTAAATAGCATTGATAGCAAATATTTATAAATAGTTTTGTTCTTTCATCTTTCAAAGATACTTTCCATTCATCAAATTTTGATGGTGGAAAATTATTAGTTTTAAATCTAGAAATGAATACGCAAACCAGTTGAATAAATTTATTAAAATATTTATCCTCAATATTTTGAATAATAGCTTTATATACTTCTTTACTATTTTTAAATTCAAAAGAAATCCCTGCCTTTTGAAGTTCTTCTTTTAAATGTGTAATAGTATCTCTTCCATCTTTGTATTTAGAGAAAGTATATATTAGTTTTGTTCCGTGTTGTCTATGAAGTAATATTTTATCATTTACATGTTTTTTGTATGTTTCAAGTTCCGCTTCACTAAATCTTGGATTCTTACCATCTTCAGATATACCAAAATGTTCTAAGTATATTTCTTTATCAAATTGTTTAATTAAAAAATCTGGACAGTATGGTTTAATTGTATCTTTGAACCCATATTTATAAATTGGTTCATAATCATAATTAATTCCATTAATAAACAAAAAATTTGCTATCCGACATTCTTCTGAGCTTCTTACTTTTTCATCTTTTATTGTTCTTCTATTTGTTTCTTGTTTCTTTTTGAAATTTTCTATTACTTTTGCTACATCAGATTTCATGGTTGAGCAATCATTTTTGGTTAACTCATTAATTAATAAAGCAAGATTTTCTTCTCCTTGTGGAGCTTGTAAATAACTTGCAAAAAACAATAATATTTTCTTAACAAACTCTTCGTCATTTGCATTGTCAAGTAAAAATTTCTTTATAGAAGTAAACATAACATCTCCAGTAGCTATGCTATGTTTTTTACCCTCTGAGTCTTTAATTATGGTATTTGCTATTGAATGAAATGTAGAAATAACTACTGGTAACCCTAGCTTTTTACATCTATATTGTAATTCTTTTGTGGCTTTTCTGGTAAAAGATATAATAAGTATCTTACTAGGATCTATATGCCTTTTATCTATTAAGTATTTTACTTTTGCTTCAATAGTAGTAGTCTTACCAGCTCCAGCACCTGCTATAACCAATGTATAATCTTCATCTGATAAAACGACTTTTCTTTGCTCATCATCTAGCCTAATATTTGGATCATCTTTTAGTAATATATCATCTAAATATTGTTTATCTACTTGTAAATGAGTATCAATAAACCTATTATTGTGATCGTCAATTAATTTTTTTGTGTTGACATAAAAATTCATTAATTCTTTTATTTTTAGATAATCTGTTTTGTTATTTTTACACCAAGATTGCAAAACAGATTCATTATCCATCATTTCTAATTTCTCATATATTTCTTTGTCAGCATCATAAAAATGAATATATTCTTTTCTTGAAATAAAATTATCACTTAATAATAATAAATCAATATTATTCTTATATTCTTCTAATATTCTATACTCAATTGATTTATTTGTATTTTTATTAAAAAACAACATAATCAACACCTATACTTAATTATATCATAAAAAATCGAGATTTTACTCTCGACTTATCAGTTCACAATCTCAGAATAGTGCTAACTATTTTAATTCTAATCCATCTTTAAATGCATTTCCTATTTTTTCTTCAACTTTATAATATCCATGAGTATATGGATCAAAAGCAATAGCCGAAACTTTAGAAATATCTATTTTCTCTCCATTCATTACACTTTCATCTGCAGTTGTATTAACAACTTTACCTAATACTCCACAATCATTATATTCAATAAATTCACATTCTAAGCATAATGGAAATTCATTAATAATAGGCGCATCAACATGCTCTGATTTAGTAGTAGTTAATCCACTTTTTTCAAATTTATTAGGAGTGTTGTTACCAGATGCTACTCCAAAATAGTCTGCTTCTTTAACATGCTTACTATCAGCTATACTAACTGTAAATGCTTTTCTTTCTTTAATATTTTTTACTGTTTTATGAGATTCAGTTAAATTTAAGATAACCTCGTCTCTTTCATACATAGTTCCCCATGCAGCATTCATAACATTTACTGTTCCATCTTCATTATATGTTGCTATCATTAATACCGGCATAGGAAATATTCCTTCTGTTGTTTTAATATCTTTTCTCATTTCATCATCCGCATATATAATTATATCAAAATCTTTCTAACTGATTGAAACTATTTCCTTTTATCTAATAAAGTTTGTAAAAGTAATTCTTTCTTGCTCTGGCATTTTGATACCTTTTTCTTTAGCTGCTTCAACGCATTTTAAATAATAAGCCATATTTTTACCTAAGATTCTCATTATTTGCATTCCCTCTTCATCTTGTCTTACTTCATCAGGAGTTGCCCCATGAACCATATTCCAATATCTTGATGAAATGATTGGCATTTGATTCATTCCAAAATATTTATTTAATTGATCGTAAGTGACGGTAGTTCCTGCTCTTCTTGCAGACACAACTGCTGCAGCTGGTTTTAATCTAAACAGTTCAGGGTTTGAAAATGTTGAATAAAATAATCTATCCATAAATGATGATATTGCTCCTGAGGCAGAAGCATAATGGACTGGAGTTCCAAAAACAAATCCATCTGCTGCTTTCGCTTTTTCAGCAAATTCATTAACCACATCATTAAAAACACATTTACCGTTTTTATAACAATGGCCACATGCAATACAACCAGATATCGGTTTAACACCTATCCAAAATATCTCTGTTTCTATTCCTTCATCATTTAATTCTTTGGCAACTTCTTCTAGCGCAGTATAAGTACAGCCTTCTTTATGAGGCCCACCATTTACTAATAATACTTTCATTAAGACCATCTCGCTTTCTTAAAATAATTATACTACATAAAAATGGATTCTCATCCGTTTCATATTCATCATAGCATCAAAAGATTCCATCCACTTTTTATTTTTCGAATTTAATTGTTATACTTCTATTCCCTAAATCATCTAAATTATCAATATACATATTTTTATATAATTATATTATGTATCAAATGATTACTAAACAGTTGTCTCCAAAAGCATCACATCGCCTTTTTCAATATATTTAGGATTATATGAATTGGCACTTAGTTAATTATTCATGTAAGTATATTTATTATTACCATTTAATTTATTCATATTAAATTCATAAAAATTGAAATGAATTATTTCTAATTTTAGAGACTACAGATAAATGGCGGTTATATAAATTCTTCTAAATATCAAAATAGCGCGATTACTTTGAGACTGCTGAAAAAGTAGTTAAAATAAAACTGATATTTAGAAATATTTTTCTATTTATCAGTTTTTTAGTGATTTTATAAAAAAATAGCAAAAATATCATAGTTTATTATTATATATTTGCTGTTTTTTCTTCTTTTAATTTAATTAT
>CADCQR010000012.1 GCA_902803685.1 uncultured Erysipelotrichaceae bacterium | reverse complement strand
TAGGAATATACCCATCCTTTTTAAATCC
Organism: uncultured Erysipelotrichaceae bacterium; assembly: GCA_902803685.1. The sequence goes on along the minus strand of CADCQR010000012.1, from coordinate 7,129 downwards.
TGCTTTTTCCATTGTCCTTACAGATTGTCTATTAAATTTATTACACACACATTCAACTAGATAATAGCCACTTTTTAATAAATAGTCAGATACTGCTTTTAGAGCCTCTGGAGCATAACCATTTCCCCAATAATCATAACTAATAACATAACCAACCTCACAATAATTATGTTTCTCATTAACTTTGTTTACAGAAATATTACCTATTGTAATATTATTTTCTTTTAAAACAATTGACCATTTCTCACACCTGTCTACTTCAACAACATTAATACAATTTCTTATATATTCTAACTCCTGATCAAAATCTAAATCAGGAAATGAAATATATTCTTGTAATCTATCATCATGCAAAATTTCATAAAAAACACCTACATCATCTTCGTATATCTTCTTAAAAATAATCTCTCTGTTTTTAATTTCGGACTAAGCATTCTAACCACCAAAATTATTATATCACACCTTATTATTAACTACTCCAATATAAATAAAAAGCAAACTAATTGCTCACTTCATAAGTGGCTACTAAATTATTTTCAATTTCATGATCCTCTTCTATATACAGATTTCTCTTATATGTAATAACATTTTTCTCTAAACACAACTCTAAAAAGCATAAAAATATACCTATATCTATTTGATTATAGTATATAACCATATTTCTAGGCATGATTCCTATTTTACCTTTTTTTCGGTGCCTATATACTTTCAATTCTTTCTCTGAAGACTCTACCCTCCATGGCTGAGTATTACATGCACTAGGTGCAAACCTAACTATATTAGCAATATCTAAATAATTATCACCAAACCAGATTTCAGTTAAATCATTTCTTTTACTCTTATACATGTCTTTTCTAAATTTATTAACAGAATCAACCTTTTTAATAGCAATCATAATAACAAAATCTAAACCATCTAGCTGTTTTTCTTCAACTTTTCCTATTCCAAACCATAAAGTACCAATATTTTTAGAAACTAAATAAAGATCTAATTGTTCTCCTAAATATCCAATATTCTGTAAATAGTTTTCTTTTTTTTCTGAATAAAATAATATGCAATATTCTTGCCCTCTTTTACACGTTGTAGAATCCTTTACTATCTTGATTTTAACCTTAATATCATTAACTAAGGGCTTTAACTCCTTAAATCTATTTTCAATCTCAGTTAGTTCCTCTTCGCTTACCTTTTCATCACCTATATTTCTAAATAGATGAAAAGATTTCCTTTTAAAAATCATTTCATATAAATCATTATTCATAAAACACCACTATATAATTATACACTAAAAAAGAGAATCTCTTATTATTCTCTTTGAAGACAAAATTTATTTATCTAAATCCTTAAATGGATGTTTTATTTTATTTTTAATCTCTCTTACTATAATTGAAGAAGCTATTTCATATATACGATTTGCTTCTTCTTCAGAGCAATCCAAATTATTCATTAAAGCATTGGTCGTTTTTGCTTTATTACTTCTTCCAAACAGAAAATTATCTTCTAGTGAATCGCTTATTATAATACACTTATCCTTGGGATATCCGGTTTCTTTTATCAACTCTTGGATAAAACCCTGTTTATTCATTTTCATCACCATACATCTTTCCTTTAGAATCTAACTGTATTTCATATCCATATTCAAATATATATGAAATAACAAATAGTATCAAAATTTCAACTACATTAAATAATTCAAAGGTAACATCTAAATCCTTTTTTAATACCAACTCAAATATTGCCCCACTAAAATTTGGAATAATAATTAAAGCAATCATTAAATAAGCAATCTTTTTAATATATTCAACATTCTCTAATGTAAATGGAGTATCACCTTCATTAACGTTATTAAATAACTTTTCCAAATTTTTAAACATAAATAAAGTTAACATCAAACATACTACTAATGATAATAACGCTACCTCACTATAGACAATTAATGATGTTTTATTAGTTAGATTACTATTAATAACGTCCCTTATTATCATAACTGACTGCTCATCAGTTACACTTGCAAATATTATATTATTATGTTTTAAAACTAGTTTGTTATCCTTATCGACAATTTCAACAAGATTACCATTAGAAATCACCTTATTATCCTTTATATCAATTCCTTTTAATGCTATTGGCAATATTACGGCAACCAACACAATTAATGAAATCCCAACAACTGAACATATCCAACCAATTTTTGAAGTAACAGCAATAATTTTTGATAACGCCTTCACTTTCTTTTGTTTTTCACTTTTAAACTTAACAACACTCATTTTAATTTCTTTATCTAATGAATTTATATCAGTCATATTTTCATGAACTAATTCATTAATATTACATTTAAAAATTGTACATAAACACATAATGTTTGTCATACTAGGATAATTCTCACCAGTTTCCCACTTAGATACAGATTGTCTAGATACACCTAACTTTTCTGCTAACTCCTCCTGAGATATTCTCCTAATTTTTCTTACTCTTTTTAAATTGTCTCCAAACTTCATTAGATTTTTTCTCCTTTCATGGCTTAAGTTTATAATTTTTAATCAAATTATTCTACCAACTTTTAAGTGCGCTTTTCTTTCCATTAAAAATGCACTTATTTTTTTGCATTTCTATTTTAACACAACAAATTAAATTTTCACTTCCAAAGTATATATAAATAGAAAAATACTATGACACTTTTTTTACAGGGTGTCTTATTATAGTTTTTAATTTACTGACATCAGATTTTCTTGGATCACTTAAATATATTTCATGATGATATCTTTTATCAGTAATATCTAATGCGTATCCATTTTCTTTCATATATTCATGCATTAATTTTACAGTAGCCGGCTCATCATCATAACTTCCGTTATGCATACATTGAACACACAACCCCTCATCATATGTAAAATATTCAACTCTAGAAAAATCTTGTTTTTTCTTTTTTGTAGCCTCTTCTATTGCCCAATCAAAATCTTTTTTTGTAACAAAATCTGGTAACCTTATAATTGAAATAAAATTAAATTTACCCTTCTGCGCATAATCAACACCACAACTCCCATTCTGCCACCAAAATCCTTCTAATGGCGGAACTACATATTCAAAAAGACCGTCTATCTTATGAGTACTCTTATAACTCATTTTTATTGTATAAGCTATAGAATATAATAAACCAATAGTACTCTGGTAATCACCATTTTCTTCATTCGGATTACCTTTACTACTAATCGCAATATAATTAATCTTAGGTACCAATACTATGCTTGGTTTATTCGTTGGCATATAAATCTCTTTATATTCTTTTTTATAGTCAAATGCCATAAAATCACTCCAATCATTTATCCAATAAAAGTTTATCAAATAAATTATATATAAAACACCCCATTAATAAATATAATAGAAATTACCAATACAACATTACACAATTTAAAAAAAATTAAAAATCATTTAAATATTGGAAAAATTAATACAAACTACACCAAGAGTTATCACAGTTTATTACTAAAAAATATTGCTTATAAGTAGTTGATAAGATATAATTTTCTATGAAAGAGGTGTATATATGAGTAAGTTTTGTATTAATTGTGGCAAAGAGATGGCAGAAGAAGATAATGTCTGCGGATACTGTGGAACACCAGCTAATGGCAATATACAAAATGAATTGCAAGAGCAACCAGTAGCAAACAGTATTCCTTACACACAACAAGCTCCTACAAATGGTATGGCAATAGCAGGTTTAATAATTTCAATATCTTCTCTTATACTTTGCTGCGGATCTCTCAGTTGGCTAAGTTTGATATTTTCAATAATTGGAATGTCTAAGGCAAAAGATATTAACGGAAGTGGAAAAGGTATGTCTCTCGCAGGTATCATCCTTTCTTGCATTGGTATTTTAATCCTAATTATATTCATAATCATGACAATATATGCTAGTGCACTATATACTAGTGTTCCAGAAATAACAATTTGATTATTAAAATTGAAAAGCCAAAAAAAAAGATTGGCTTTTCTGTTATTCTCGGGATTATAATATCAATATTATATTTTGTAGTCTTAACTTTATTTCATTACAAGTGTCCAATCTACAAACTACTTCATATTTGGTGTGCAGGATGTGGTGGGACTAGAATGATTATTGCCATATTGAATTTAAATTTCTATCAAGCTTTCCGATTTAACCCCTTATTGTTTATCTTGCTAATTATAGGAGTATTTTATATTGCTTTCGCAATAATATATTACATTAAAAAAAAGATATTAATAATACCTTCTATAAAAATATTGATTATATTACTACTAATTTTGTTTATATATATGATACTTAGAAATATTGATACATTTGCATATTTAATACCAACAAAAGTTTAACCAACGATCAAAATAACAAAATTCATTCACAAACATTCCATTATATCATCAAACAAACATAACACATAATTCCTAAGATTTATTTTCAAGCGAAAAAGAGCCCGATAATACAAACTTACAAGCAATGATATCAAAGCATTTAACAACAAACTCAACTCACTTTACATTTTCATAATATTTTGCTACCCTTAAAATAAGGAGGAAAATAAAAATGAACAAAAATAAAAAGTCAAATATAATGTATATTTTTATAGCACTATTGGCCATTACTATTATGACAATGTCACTTATTACCATCAATACAAATCTGCAATACAAATTAAAAACAGCAATAAATAAAATAACTAATGTAACTAGTATACCAAGTATACATATATATAAAACACAGGAAAAATTTAAATTATATGACTATCCTCAAAACTTACCTTCAGAATTAAAAGGAAATAAATATGAAGTAACTGTTGAAGGTCATAAATTAAATTTATATAAAGATATCAATGCATGGGACAATGAAGTTGATTTTGGCATCTTTGAGTTAAAAGAAAACAATAGCGTAGAAATTAAAATAAAACCAAACTTTAAATATGATAAATACGTAATTCTATCAAGCAACGATATTAACTATAGTAAAATGAAAAAATCAAACATCTCATCAAAAGTTAAAGATGGAACAATTTCATTTAAGCTAAAAAATTCAAAGGCAAAAATAAGCATAGTATTTAGTACCAATAATAATAAGAAAATTGACACTAATGACTATCATGATTCTGTAATTCACTTATTTACTAATCCGCTTAATGAGGAATACGCTGAAACAATTAAAAAATTAGCCGAAGATAATAAAACAGATGACGATGGTAAAAAAGTCATTTACTATGGTCCAGGATTTTATGACTTATACAAAGAAAATGATGAAAATAGTAAAAACAATCTAACAATTGACAGTAACACGCATTTATACATTTCAGGTGGAGCAGTTTTTGCAAGCTCAATCAGAGTAGCTAGTGCCAAAAACGTTCTAATTGAAGGCAGCGGAATTGTAATGGCATACAATTCTAACGGAACAGACAAATCCTGGCCAAGCAAAAAAAATGGCCATTGTATTAAAGTAGTTGATAGTAGTAATGTTAAAATAAAAAATATATTATCAAATTCACATTTTGCTAAACAATGGTCAACAGTTATTACAAATTCAAAAAATATCGTATTAGATAACTATAAAGTCGTTAGTCCACAATATGCTAGTACAGATGCACTTGATATTATAAACAGCCAACACATAACCATAAATAACAGTTTCTTTAGAGCCTGTGATGATGCCATAACTATTAAGGGATTAAATTCTAACCATGAGCAATGTAAATGGACAGAGAAAAAATGTGACATTACTGAGATAAAAGATATTAATATAAATAATTCTTTATTATGGAACGATGCCAATAACTCTATGGTTTTAGGACATGAAACAAATGGAATACCATATTCTAATATAAACTTTAAAAATATATATGTTCTATACAATAACGATGATAAAAAATCACAAGATGGAACATTAAAAGAGGGCTACTATCACAATGCACTTAATGATAGAGCAGTTATGTCAATTGTTAGCATTGACGGATCTAAATTCTCTGATATTACTTGGAATAATATTTATGTAAATGAAGCAGAGCGTTTAATAAATCTAAATTTTTTAGATTATAGTTATAATGGCTCATGGAAATCAAAAGGCGATTCTTCAAAAACAGGAGAAATTAATGGAGTCAAAATAAGTAACGTAGTTTCTAATGCCGTTGGTTCAACCAATTATAAAAACCAAATATTAATTTCGGGATATACACACATCAAAGGTAAAGCAGCTCCTGGTATATATTCAAATGCCTATGCCACTGGAAAAGAAGTTGACAAAGAGACTAAGAATATTGATTTATCTAATATAAAAATAAAAGGCAAGAAAATCAATAAATCTTCACAATACTACAAGATTGGTCCAAATGTTAGTAATGTAAAAATTGATGGTAATTGTCTCAAGAATATAACATGTAAAAATAAAAAGTAATAATTATAGAATCAAAAAAATTATTATTCAGCAACAATTAAAGATACATCAACCTATGAATAGAAAATAAATAGCTCCAGTATATTGGAGCTTTTAAATTGTCAAAATTCTAACAAATACCATATCGAAATTACAAATAACAAACAAAAATCATCTTTCTATATTTTATATTTATATTATATTTTTTTAAACTTAATCGCAACAACACCATATTTATTAATCTCATCATCTGAATAAAATCTTTTCAACAAACTTATAAATTCGTTCTTATCATATTCTTTTAAATATAATTCTTCCATAGTAAAATCATTGACTAATTCTTCAAAGTTTTTATAACAAATTAAATTTTCTACAACTGCATCAATAGTTTCTATGTCATCAGGTCTTTTCAAGAAAGTAATTTTATCTCCAACCTTTAATTTTCTCCTCTTTTCATCGTATACCCGTACCTCGACACTTTTCAATTGCTCCTTAACTACCTCAAAAATATCCTCATCTAAATGAATGATCATTATATCACCTCCAAAATAATCTTATAAAATCATTATCAAACTCTATTAATCAATCTAACAACTCAAAAATCGATATAATTATACCACGTATAATACTGAGTAGTAAATGAATGAGATATAATGAATTTAATTATTCAATCATTTACTATATAATATTTTTTATTCATTTTATAAAATGAATAAAAAATTTGCGATTGAGTTTAGGCAAATT
>CADCQR010000011.1 GCA_902803685.1 uncultured Erysipelotrichaceae bacterium | reverse complement strand
TCAAAAATTACTCGTCTATCTTGAGATGATGAAGAAAGAATTCGATTAACTTCTCCTTGGGATATAATATTGAAAGATTCTTTTCCCATACCACTATCCATAAGTAAATCACTTATATCCTTCAATCTGCATCTATCACCATTAAGAAAGTATTCATTTTCACCACTACGGTATACTCTTCTTTTAATAGAAATTTCTGTATATGGAACATTTAAATAATGATCAGAGTTATCAAATACTAATTCTACACTGGCAACATTTAATTGATTTCTACTCTTACTACCAGAGAAAATAACATCAGACATTGATCCGTCACCACGTAATGATTTAACAGATTGTTCCCCAAGAACCCATCTGACAGCATCTACTACATTACTTTTTCCAGAGCCATTAGGACCTACTATACATGTTATAGTTCCGTCTAGTTTTATATTAAGTTTATCCGCAAATGATTTAAATCCACTTGTGATAATTTCCTTTAAGTACATATACTTCACCCTAATCATAAGTATACTATAAGTTGCAACCTTAATCAAAAGGAAAAGCCTAAATCGATTATATTTTCTTTTCTAACATTTACTCAACTAATAGATTATCAAGACTAACAATAGAATATCCTTTACTTTTAATATAAAAAATTATATAATCTATATTTTTTTTAACACTATCGCTTATTTCCATATATATAATTGATCCGTTATTAAGTCTTTTTTTAATATTACTAACAGAATTATTGCTTATATCAAGATTCGGCATAACAGTATGCATTTTATATTTTCTACATATTTTTAATAATTCGTCATTATAATCGTTTGATATACAAAATAGATTCTTTTTCCCAGTTATACTATAAAAATAGTTACTATACTGTGATATTTCTACTTGAGTTGTTTTATTAAATAAAAGCTCTATCTCATTATGTTTGACTTTTTGTATTTCTTGTTCATAATCTAAAAGATTGGTATTTATAAGTAATGTCCCTGCAACTCTTTCCTTATCTAAATAATTTGTTATCAATATTAGATCGGATATATTTTCTATGTAAAATATTAAACTAACTTGCTTCTTTTTTTTATTTCCAGAGACTATATATTTATTATAATTATCTTTTACTGAAATAGTTGGATTAACTTCTTTTATCGTAGTTAGCGATTCATTATAAGCCCCATATTTTTTCATTTTCTTATAGGATAATTCAGTATCTACAGTTTTTCCTTTTAATCCTGGTATTATTGTATTGTCTTTTATAGTAGCATCTATTGCCTTAACAGTAAATTTATCTGTATTTTTTTCTATTTTTAACATGATTGGATCTATTTTTTGTACGATATCCCTAGACTTATATGTATAATAAAAGCTAAATACCAGCATTGAGGTAGCAATAATAATACTTATTATTTTTTTCTTCATATATTCACCTAGAAAATTATATGAAAAAAAGATTCATTATTGAACCTTTTATTCTTTAGGAATTTCTTCTTTTATTTCTTCAATTTTCTTTTTTGGAGTTTTCTTTTTTGGTAAAGCTTCTTTCCTAGAAAAATTTAATCTTCCCTTTTTATCAGTACCTTGGTATTTTACTGTTATTTCATCTCCTAATGAAACAACGTCTTCTACTTTTTCTACTCTTTCATCAGATAATTGTGATATATGAACGAGTCCTTCACAGCCAGGCCATACTTGAATAAAACATCCAAAGTCTTCTATTTTTACTACTTTTGCAGTATATACTTTTCCTTCTTCAACTTCTCTTGCTACATTTTCAATCATTTCTCTTGTCTTACGAATAATATCAGCATCATAGTGATATATTATTACTCGTCCATCGTCTTCCAACTCTACTTTAACTGCGTTAACATTTGTAACTTCAGTAACATTTGAGGCTTCGCATATGATTTTTGTAATCATATCTCCACCTTTTCCAATTACTTCTTTTATTTTAGCAGGATTGATCATAAATGTTTCCATTTTAGGCGCATACTTTGACACTTCCTTACGTGGTTCTTTTATTTGCTCAGCCATGACATCAAGGATTTGCATTCTTGCTTTTTTTGCTTGTGTTAAAGCTTCCTTTAAAATTTCTTTAGTAATACCGCTTATTTTAATATCCATTTGTAGTGCAGTAATTCCATCTCTAGTCCCAGCAACTTTAAAGTCCATATCTCCTAAGTGGTCTTCCATACCCTGAATATCTGTTAATATAGTATAATCATCACCATGCGTAATTAATCCCATTGCTATTCCTGCTACTGGTGCTTTAATTGGAACACCAGCGGCCATTAACGACATACAACCAGCACAGATACTAGCTTGGGATGAAGAACCATTTGACTCTAAGATTTCTGATACTACACGTATTGTATATGGAAATTCTTCTTCACTAGGTATTACTTGGGCTAAAGCTTTCTCTCCTAAAGCACCATGACCAATTTCTCTTCTACCTGGCGCTCCATATCTACCAGTCTCACCAACTGAAAATTGTGGAAAGTTATAATGTAACATAAATCTTTTTTGATCTTCTAATCCTAATCCATCAATTATTTGATGCTCATTTAAAGCACCTAATGTAGTAATTGATAAAGCCTGCGTTTGCCCACGCGTAAACAATGCAGATCCATGAGTTCTTGGTAAAATATCTATATCTGTTGATAAAGGTCTAATCTCATCCATGGCACGGCCATCTGCTCTTAATCCTTCTTTAACTACAATATTTCTGAATAGTTCATATTCGATATCACTTATTACCATATTTACTTTTACTAGTAATTGTTTTAATTCTTCTTCTTTTAATTTGTCTTCATTTTCCTTAGTATATAATTCAATTACTTCATTTTTAATTTCATCTATTGCGGCATATTTTTCTAATTTATCCTTAATTCTTAGAGCTTTATCCATTCTATCTGATATCATTGCTGTGATATTATCTACTAAGTCCTGTTCTGGTATTAAGGTCTCATATTCCATTTTGTCTTCGCCAATTTCACTAATTATTTTTTCTTGGAATGCAATTAGTTCTTTTATTGCTTCATGTCCAAACATTAAAGCTTCTAACATTATATCTTCCGATACCTGTTTTGCGCTAGATTCTACCATATTAATAGCTTGTTTAGTACCGGCTACAGTTAAATCCAAATCTGATATTTCTAATTCTTCTGGAGTTGGATTTATAATTAATTTGCCATTAACTCTACCAACTTTTACTCCGGCGATAGGGCCATCAAATGGAATCTTAGAAATTGATGTAGCTAAAGAAGAGCCGAACATTGCAGTTAATTCTGGAGAACATTCTTGATCTACTGAAAGAACTGTTGAAATAATTTGTACTTCATTTTTAAAACCAGCTGGAAATAAAGGCCTCATGGGTCTATCTATCATTCTAGCCGCTAATATTGCTGCATCACTTGGGCGACCTTCTCTTTTTATAAATCCTCCTGGTATTTTTCCTACTGAATATAATTTTTCTTGATAATTAATTGTTAATGGGAAAAAATCGGATAATAAATTAACACTTTTTGAGACAACTGCTGCTGATAAAATAACGGTGTCATTATACCTAACTAATACTGCCCCATCGGCCTGTTTTGCAAGTTCACCATGTTCAACAATTAATTTTCGACCATAAAAGTCTAATTCAAATATTTTCTTTGACATAAACCATTTCCTTTCTGTGTAATCTATTAAAAAAAGAGACACTGAAATAAAGTGTCTACTTTCTTAAACCTAATTTTTTAATTAATTCACGATAACTTTGAATATCTTTTTTTGCTAAGTATTGTAACATATTTCTACGTTGTCCTACTTTCTTTAAAAGGCCTCTATTTGAATGATAGTCATGCTTATGTGTCTTTAAATGCTCTGTCAAATTGTTAATTTCTTTAGTTAAGATTGCAATTTGAACTTCAGCAGATCCTGTGTCTTTTTCATTCTTAGCAAATTCTTTGATTATCTCAAATTTTTCTTCTTTTGTTAATGCCATATTAAAACTTCCTTTCTTCAATATCCACCAATACTAAGAGTAAGTCGGAAATTCTTATCTCCTGGTATCAGCAAGCACTAGTATTGTATCATTCTTATAACTTTTTTGCAAGCCATTTTATTGATATTTTTAGTTTACATAGTTTATTAATCAATTAATATTATGCTTGTTTTGATGGTATTTTTATGATACATTTTAGATGGTGATTTTATGATAGATGAGATAATTGATGAGGTATCAGCCTTTATTCGAAAACGAAGAAAGATTATTAAATTAATTTTAGTTTTTTTAATGTTTATGTATATTGATTACATTCAGTATATACCAATAATGTTATTTAAAATAACTAGCCTTTCTAATTCATCATATGTTATTTTAAACGCATTTAAAAATATTGTATCAATGTGCATCTTGTTTATAATTTATAGAAAAGAGCTAATAAAGGAATGGGATTTATTTCGTTCTAAGGCTTTTGTTCATTTGGATACTGGTGTAAAATATTGGTTTTTAGGATTACTAGTAATGATGGTTTCTAATATAGCATTAAATATTTTCTTTAAATCAGGAGGTGCAGAAAACGAACAACTTGTTCAACAATATATTTCTTATATGCCTTGGCTTATGTTTATAAATGCTGGTTTGATTGCTCCTTTCTGTGAAGAAATTGTATTTAGGAAAGCTTTTCGGGATGCAATAAATAAGGAATGGTTATTTGTTTTATTATCTGGGCTGATATTTGGCGCTTTACATGTAGTATCGCATTTAGAAAATTGGTATGACTTCTTATACATAATACCATATTCTTCCCTTGGATTAGCTTTGGCGAAAATGTATAGTGAAACTAAAACGATATTTACCTCAATAATTATGCATACTTTGCATAACAGTATTTTAGTAGCTTCATCTATTTTGATAGGCTTTATCTTTTAAATAATTAAAAAATCATGATATTTAGTCATGATTTTTTATTATTAATCGTTTTTTTCTAATCCCCTTTTTATAATACTATCTACCAATGCTAAAGCTAAGCATTCAAATAGCTGGATAAGAAGGGTTATAAAATAGCCTTCCCAATAACTATCTGTGATTAAGACGCTTAGATTTATCAGAGTATAAAACATATAAAATATTATGTGAGCAAACATATAGTTTACAAATACTAAAATAATTGGCGACTTTGTATTATTTAATAAGAATAAATAGATATACATATTTATAATTTGTGAAATAAAATACCCAAACAATTCACCTCCGATTGAAAGTAACTCAACATTCCTTCCAAGTGCGTAGTAAATAGCATAAGTAAATAATACAAAAGATACAGATGATAAACATATTGCTGCTATACCTTTTTGGTAATTATACTTTTTAGTAATGTAATTGGCTAAGAAATACATGATTGGTAAAATCATTATTGTATAACTTAGCTGAATATTTCTGATACTAAAACTGTAATTTTTTAAAGCTTCTCCTAATATAGTAATTGTACATAATAATAATATGTATAACCAACTATCATCATCTTTTATTTTTGATTTGTTCTTAGTTTTTACTAACATAAATACCTCTTTCTATACTTAACAGAATTTGTAATCAAAAAGAATGAATTTAATCATTCTTATTTAATTCTTTAATAATAGTTTCAATATGGTTACCATACTCAATCGAATTATCATAAATAAATTTCAATTCTGGTGTGTGTCTAATTTCAACTCTCTTCGCTAACTCTGTCCTAAAAAATGGAGCAGCTTTAACTAGTTTCTCAGAAATTAGTTCTTTTTTTTCTTCGTTTAATGTCGTATAGTATACTTTTGATATGCTCAAATCTGAAGTAGTATCCACACCGGTTATAGTAACCATCTTTAAATCCTCATCTTTAACTTCTCTAAATATAATCATGCTTATCTCTTCTTGAAAAGCGTGATTTAATCTTTCAATTTTAATATTAGACATATTTTGCCTCCCGAGGTTTATCTTTTTATTTCGACTAGTTCATATACCTCTATAATATCGCTTTCTTTATAATCTTGACAATTTTCCAAGGTTAGGCCACAATCCATGTCCTTTTTAACTTCTTTCACTTGGTCTTTTTCATGTTGAAGCGTTTTTATTGAGCCATTATATATTACTATTCCATCTCTAATTATTCTTGCTTTTTCACCATTTTTTACATTTCCACTAATTACGTGGCAGCCTGCTATTAGACCAACTTTAGAGAACTTGAATATTTGGCGTATTTCAAGGGAACCTGTAACTTTTTCTTCATATACCGGTTCTAGCATGCCTTTCATAGCTGCTTCCATTTCTTCTACGGCCTTATAAATTATATCATAATTTTTTACAGTTACACCATATTGCTTTGCTGTATCCATAGTCTTACTGCTTCCGCGTACATTAAAGCCAATAATTATTGCATCTGAAGCTGATGCTAAAACAATATCACTCTCTGTTATCGCACCGACTGCCCCTCTGATTACAGTTACCTTAACACCTTCAACATTAATTTTCTCCAATGAATTTTTAACTGCTTCTAAAGAGCCATTAACGTCAGCCTTTAAAACTACTTTTATCTCTTTTACACCCTCTTGGATTCTACTAAATAAGTCTTCTAGACTCATACCACTAAAATTAGAATCCTTTTCTTTAGAACGCATTAATCTTTCTTCAGCTATCTGTTTTGCCTGTTTTTCTGATTCAAATGCCATAAATTTATCTCCCGCACTAGGTACTTCAGATAATCCTGTTACCTCAACAGGTATAGATGGACTAGCTTCTACGATATTTTGACCTAAATCGTTTTTTAATGTTCTTACTTTACCATAGTAATTTCCAACAACAATAGGGTCTCCTATTCTCAAAGTACCATTTTGGATTAATAATGTTGCTGTAGAGCCTGTTTTGTCATCTTTCTTAGCCTCTATAACTGTTCCTGATGCATAACGTGATGGGTTTGCTTTCAATTCTTGCATTTCTGCGATAAGTAGAATGTTCTCTAATAGTTCAGGGATTCCTTCTCCTGTTTTGGCAGAGATTTTTGCTGTTACAATATCTCCTCCCCATTCTTCTGGGGTAAGGCCATTTTCAACAAGGCCTGTCATTATTCTCTCAATATTTGCCTCTGGTTTGTCAATCTTATTTATAGCAACAATTATAGGAACGCCGGCTGCTTTAGCATGATCAATAGCCTCTTTTGTTTGTGGCATGATTCCATCATCAGCAGCTACAATTATAATTACTATATCTGTTACTGATGCTCCACGTGCTCGCATTTCGGTAAAAGCCGCATGTCCTGGTGTATCAATGAATGTAATGGCTTTGTCATTGCATTTTACAGAATAGGCACCGATTGCTTGAGTTATTCCTCCTGCTTCTCCAGAAACTACACTAGACTTTCTAATATAGTCAAGCAATGTTGTTTTTCCATGATCAACATGTCCCATTATTGTAACAACTGGTGGTCTTGCTACTAAATCAGTCTCTTTGTCAGCTATTTCAAAGTTTTCAAAATTGGAAATATCAGCAGTCTCTTCTTTTTTTAGTACTTTGTCATATTCTGAAACTAATAATTGCGCAGTATCATAATCTACAGATTGGTTAATATTAGCCATTATTCCTAGCATCATTAATTTCTTAACTAATTCAATTGGAGCAACTTCTAGTATGTTAGCAAGTTCAGTAACTGTCATTTTATCTTTATATAAAACAACATTTTCATCCTTAATAGCTTCATTACTTTGTAGTTTTTCTTTGCTTTTATACATTTTTTTTCTTTCTTTTAAGAAATTTTTATTGTTGTTGTTGCTTTTACTAACTTCTGTTTTCTTGCTTGATTTTTTATTAACTTTTTCAAAAGAGGTAGAATTTTCTAAATCAAATTTTGTATTCTGTGCTAGATATTCAGCCTTATTTTCTACTTCCTCAGCTTCTAAGTCATAATCATTGTCAGTATTTATTTGCTCTTCACTAGTTGCATCTTCTGCTGCCGTAGCATTATCTAGCAATGTTATTTGTATGTCATCGAGAAGAGTATTTTCATCTTCATAATTTATCCCAAGCTTATCACAAAGCGCTAAAATTTGTTCTACTGACATATTCATATCATCAGCATAATCTTTTATAGTCATCATTAGGACTTCACCTCACTTTTCTTATTTTTCTATAATATTTTTTATAGTTTCATAAAGAGTATCATCAATTTTCACTTCTAGCTTTTTCTCTAATATTTTTGTTTGTTTTGCTTTATCTAGTACAGAAATGTCCTTTTTAATATATGCTCCTCTGCCGTTAACTTTTCCTGTTTCATCTACAACAACTTCTCCAGTTGTAGTTCGTACAATTCGTAATAGTTCTTGCTTTGGTAAATGTTCTTTTGTTATTACACATGTTCTTAATGGTATTTTCCTAGTTTTCATTTTGGCCTCCGCTTATCTAAAATTAATTCCGGCGTCTCTTGCTTGCTCACTTGTTTTTATATCTATTTTATAATCTGTTAGTCTAGAGGCTAATCTGGCATTTTGACCTTTTTTGCCTATTGCTAATGAGAAATTATCTCCATCAGCAATAACCATCGCTTCTTTCTTTTTAACATCAGTTATAGCAACTGTTAAATCCTTAGCAGGTGCTAAAGCATTAGCAACAAATGTTGCTGCATCATTATCATATTTTACAATATCCAATTTTTCTCCATGAAGTTCTTCTATTATTCTAGCAATTCTTGTACCTTTTTCTCCAATGCAAGCACCAATTGGATCAACAGATGGATTTTCAGAATATACAGCTACCTTACTACGATTTCCAGCATCTCTTGATACACTATATATCATTACAGTACCATCGTTGATTTCTGGTATTTCTAATTCAAATAATCTTTTTACAAAATTGTAATGAGTTCTACTCAATAATATTGTCATATTCTTATTTTCTTTTTTCTTTTTTTTGTTTTCTCCTGGCTGATTATCACCAGAGCTTTCACCAGGAAGTATAACTTTAGATACATAAACCTTTATTTGAGAGCCCATCTTTATTTTTTCGCCTGGTATAATATCCTTTTTAGGTAATATACCATTGGTTCTTCCTAAATCGATAAAATAATTATCAGTATCTTCTAAAGCAACTGTACCTATTAGCATTTCATCTTGCTTATCACCGAATTCATCCATTATACTTTTTCTTTCTGCTTCTCTTATTTTCTGGATTACAACTTGTTTAGCTGTTGATGTTGCAGTATGTCCGAAGTCCTTTGGTGTTACTTCAGTATCAATCGTGTCTCCTACTTCTAAAGTCTTATCTATCTTTTTGGCATCAGATAATCTAATTTCCACTTCTGGATTGAAATAAGATATTGTAGGGCGTTCAGCTCCTTCAGTATCAGTACCATCATCATTATCATCATCTTCGCTGTAGTGTTCAAATAAATAATCCTCATACTCTTCCTTAGTCATCTTATCATCTGGTACAACAGTCAAGTATGAATATACTTTAATTTCTCCTGTTGACCTGTCAAAAATTACCTTAACGTTAGTTTTTGAATTAAAATTTTTCTTATACGCAGAAGTAAGTGCTAATTCCATGGCTTCATATACAATCTCCGGATCTATATCTTTTTCTTTTACAATATTATCTAAAGCTTTTTTAAATTCCTTAGCATTCATTATTATTTTCTCCCTTCTCTTTTGAAAAAATATCTAGCTCATCAGCATCAGCTAATAAAGTTGTATTCTTATCCATTATCTTATTTATTATCCTTGAGGCCTTTGTAATTCTGTCAAGATCTATTATCTCCTCGCTATCAAGTATAATATTAAATATTTTTTTCCCTTCAACATTCTCTATAAAAGCATCACATACAAAAACATTTAACTCTTTTATTGAGTCGTTTAAAAGTTCAGCTATACTATCTTTCATATAATCACCTCCTAATAATAAACAATAAGAGCGGGCATTTTGTCCCACTCCTTTCTGTTTGTATTATACCACATTTTATTATTAATACAAGTGCTTATTTTTCTATACAAAATTTTTCCATGTTTTTAAATTTGTACCAGCAGCTTCATAAATTCCTAAAAGCTTCCCTGTCTTTGACTTGAATATTACTTTGTCAACAATATTAAAAGTATTTTTTATCTGTTGTCCAGTACGTATTTTCCTTTCTAGTTCATTATCTATAATTTCAATAGGATAATCGAGAACATAGTCGATAGATAACAGTTTAAAGTTATTATTTCTTATCTCATTCAATGTAAATGCCTCTTCAATATTAATGTTTGCTTGTTTTGTTCTTATTAAATTTTGCATAGTAGCATGACATCCTAGTTTTTCGCCAATATCATCTATTAAACTTCTAATATATGTTCCTTTGGATACTGTAGTCTTTATTTTCAGTAAATCTTCCTTGTGCTCTAGCAATTCAATATTTTTTACCGTAACTTCTTTTTTTGGCAACTCTACTTCCTCATTCTCTCTTGCATATTGATATAGTTTTTTCCCATTAACTTTAACTGCTGAGTAAATAGGAACTTCTTGAAGATATGTCTTTTGAAAAGATTTGACTATATTAGTTAGGTTATTTGTATCTATTTCATCACATTTTTCGATAATATTTCCTGTTATATCCCTAGTGTCTGTTCTAATACCCAATTTAGCTTCTGCTATGTATTCTTTATAGGTTCCTGTTACTAGCTCAACTACTTTGGTAGCCTTACCTATGGCAACAATTAGTACACCTTCTGCTAATGGATCCAAAGTCCCTGTATGACCTACTTTTTTTATGCCAAATAAGTTGCTAATTTCTTTTACTATGTCAAAAGAAGTCATGCCTTTTTTCTTGTTTACGGCAATTAAGCCGGAGTAGTTATTGACATATTCTTCTAAGGTCACATTATTTTCATATATTATAGTAGCAACAAATTTACCAACATATCTTATATGCCAAGGCTCATATGCATATCCTGTAATATCTTGCTTTCCAGCTGGGTATCTTAAGATAAATCCAAAGTCTTTTAGATATTTATGTACAGTTTCATATGCAGATAGATTTTTAAAAACTTCTGGTGAGTCTGTTGGATATTCTCCTGCCTCCTTAATATAAAAGTCAATAGCTAAGCCAGTATGATGCTCAGAATACCCGGGATCAGCTACATAAATATCACAATAGTCTTTACCAAACTTAGCCATATACTTACTTTGTATTTCCTCTTGTTGCGTTTGTGTTCGTAATCCTGCTTCTATACCCATCTCAATATTCTGTTCTTTCATGTATTTGCATAAACTATAAAAAGATTCTAATGTTTCTTTTTCGACTTCAATTTCTTCATTATGTATATTTTTTGTTTTTACTAATTGTATTTTATTTAGAAAATTATTCTTAATTTTATTTTCTTTATTAACTAATATTGTTTTCGTCATATAATACCTCGTTATATTAATAATTATATCATGTAAAATATAAAAGATTATATAATTTTTATTGTAGAATTGTTGGTTAGAGTTTATAAAAGCCTGATAGGAAAGCAGTTATACTCGACAAAGATTTAGAATATTTTGCATATTCTTTTTAATTGTAAAGTTTAAAAAAACATATTTATTGCTTTCATTATAAAAAAAGAGCCAACGTTTAAGTGCTGGCTAACAAAATATACTAAACTATTTTATTTTTCATTTATACGGCGTTTTATCAACATTGTATAGATACCTAAGCCAAGACACAAAGATATAAAGCTAACATATCCACCAATTATAGGTAGTGCCTTAACTATGTAAAGACATAATAATGATACTGTTAATAACAAGTACTTATTTTTTATTTTATCCTTTAACATCCAATTACCTACATAATATGAAGATGCAGTGTTTGATAAATAAATTAAAATTCCATAGAAAATTATACCTATTATACTAATTGGTATACCTATTACAGTTATCATAATAAAAAGTGCTGCCATAGGGATTGTAATTAGTGCTAGAAATCCTATTAGTGACATTTTTATAGTATTTTTAGCATCTCTATCCAACTTTTCAATTCCAGTAAACATTTTTTTATTAAGCAGTAATAAAACTAATGATACTACTAAGATTGATATAAACGATAATATTTTATCCCCTATCGTACTAGCTATTGATGAAGTCTTCTCGATTTCATGGCTCTTATATGTCTTAGTCTTTCCTATTTTCGCACTATCGTTAATATTGATACTTGCATCATCAGGATAGTTTATAGTTCCACTAATTATAGCATTTTCGCCAACAATAATAGTTTCTGCCGATAATTTGACATCACCTTTTATTTCTGAATTTAATGTTACTGTTTCTCCGGCTGCATATAAATTACGAGAAATGTTGGAATCAATTGTTACCGTTTCGCCAGCAACATATAAATCTCTTATAGTTGATTCCTTTACTCTTATAGTAGCTCCAGCAATAAAAGCATCCTTTGCTTCAACGTTTCTTACGTCTATGCTATTTCCAGCAACAAAAAGGTAATCTTGTTTACTGGATAAGTTTATATTATTTCCAGCAACAAAATTTATTCCTTCAATCTCTGATGAAACATCAACATTATTTCCAGCAATAAATGTAGTTGTATCGAACTTTTTCTTTAATGATACTGAGTCATCGGCATAAAACCCATTAGTTCCTTTTGCCTGTACTGAGATGCCAAATATCATTATTATGATTAATAATATTGTACAGAAATTCTTTTTCATATTCACTCTCCTTATGTACATATAATATAACAAATAGATATTAGTATACCTAACTTTAATATTATATTTCATATTTTTTATCTATTTTGATTTTTCTGTATGTAGACTATTACAAGTCTCGTATGCATTAGCGAAGATATATGACTCATCTATCAAAGTGTAAGATTTAGTACCAGCGCTGTTATAAACTATAAGTCTTTCTTCTCCATCTTCCCCTTGAATAGTATAATATTGAATATTTCTTCTTGTATTATCATATATAGTATCTATTTTTTGACTTATATCTTCTTTTGACATTCCTTCAGAATAAAGCTGTTCGATTCTTGCATTAAAGAGGTTGCTAAGAACTATGGTTAGGTTATAATTAGGCTCATCACCATATTTTCTAGAAATAAGCTCCGTATCTGCTTGTGCAATTACTGATTCGGGGTCAGCTATACCATTATCATGTAATTTTGATATTATAGCTTCTACTCCATTATTCGCTATTTCTGAAAGCGGAATATCGTACAGTTCTGATATTAATTGAATTTGATAAGCTTCGGTTGAATATCCTACTGAATATTCTAGCGGTTCCCCTGTAGCTATTGCTGTAATTAAATCTGCCAAGCCCTCTCCGTATGCAGACCCAAAATTATACCAAGAAACAGATGCAGGTAGAGTGGTAGCGTCAACCCCTAACATGCAACGATCTGGCGTTACGAATATACGTTTTTCTTCATCAAAAGCGGTAGTTGCGGCATGACCAAGCACTTCATGTACAGCTGTTCTTTCAAGCAAATTAGTAGCCCCTATTGATTTTAGAATCTTTAGCGTTTTTGCTTTTTCATCAAAAAGTCCTAATGCACTATATTCATTACCTATTTCGTCAACAAAATTTTCGACATACTCAACTTTTAAATTTTTGATATTATAGTAAAGTAGTGCAAGATTTATATCAAATTTGCTTTTCTGCAAATTTTTTATATTTTTTTTTAAAATCGCCTTAAGTTTCTTGTCAATATTTTCGTTTTTTTCTAAAACTTCTATTACATCATCGTAAGTCTTGCCTTGAAGATTCATTTTTTTAGCAAATTCATCAATTGATACTACTTCATCATATGATTTATTAAAGTGGTGACTATCTTTCCAATATTCTTCCAATGCAGTATAAGCTTTTGGATTGTCAGCATCAAATCCACTCACTGAATATACACCATCATTTATGATAATCCCATCATCCAATGAAATTCCGTAATCATTATACACTTCAACTACACGTTGCAAATTACTTTCATACGAGTCAGGGGCATTATCTGCCTTGCCACATCCCACCATTTCTATCGCCATAGTTGCTAACAAAGCTATAGAAATTAATCTGTTCTTCAATCGTGCTAAGGGCGCAACTTTGATTTTATCAAAATTCAATCTTAGTGATACTGAATTGTAGAGCTTCTTCAATTCTAGATATTCGCTTGTTGTCGGATAATCAAGTTTTCCCCCATCTTCCCTTAAAAAGTAAAGCCCGTGTAATTTATTAAATAATACCACGAATACTTTATCATCTTTTTTAATTTTTGACATTACATTAAATTCTACTTTTTTAGTCATATTATTCCCCTCATTTTTACTTATTATCATTGTTATTATATCACTTTACTAATTATAAGAGAAGTTTTTAAAATAGGGATAACTGATTTGAGTCTGGTAAATCTTTTAATATTTCCATCTCTTTCATTTTATCAATTAAAGTCTGGGATACCTTCCCTCTCTTTTGGACGTCTTCGATACTGATAAAATCTTGTTTTTCTCTTTCTTCAACAATTTTTTTTGCTACTGTATCGCCTAGACCCTCAATGGCATTAAACGGAGGATAAATTTCCGTTTCATTTTTAGCTATCCATACAGTGGCATCACTATGATATAAGTCAACATTTAAAAACTTTATTCCTCTTGCAGTTGCTTCTAAAGCTACTTTTAAAGATTCTGCTTGCCCATTTTCTTTATTGGTTGCTTCATAACCTTTAACTTGAATGTCTTCTAACCTATTTTTTATAGCTTGATATCCTTTTATCATTGGAATTATGTCTACGTCAGTTGCTTTTGACGAGTACCATGAAGCGTAAAAGTATACGGGCATATGAACTTTGTACCAGGCAATTCTAAAAGCTGATATAACATATGCTGCGGCATGAGCCTTTGGGAACATGTATTTTATTTTTTGACATGAGCCAATGAACCACTCCGGTATGTTAGCTTCCTGCATAGTTTTTACGTGTTCTTTCCAAGTTTCTGGGTCCTTAGAAGCTTTACCCTTTCTAACAAACTCCATTATCTTGAAGGCTTTTATCGGTTTTACTCCATGATACATTAAATAAACCATTATATCGTCACGACAGCCGATTGTTTCTTTAAATGGAACTATATTATTAGCTATTAATTCTTGGGCATTTCCTAACCAAACATCTGTTCCGTGTGATAAACCAGATATTTTAATTAATTCGGCAAAGGTCGTTGGCTTAGTATCTTCAACTAATTTAATCGTAAATGGTGTACCAAATTCTGGAATACCTAAAGTACCAGTATTGCACATAATCTGCTCTTTTGTCACACCAAGTGCATCTGTAGATGTAAATATGGACATTGTTGCTTTATCATCTAGTGGGACCTTTAATATATCTGTGCCGGATTGGTTTTGGATTAACCTTAATTGTGTGGGGTCAGAGTGCCCAAGAATATCTAGTTTTAGTAAACATTGATCAATTGAGTGATAATCAAAGTGGGTAGTCATCCATTCAGCTGTATCATCTTCAGCGGGATATTGATAAGGTGTAAAATCTTCAACGTCTTTATAATCTGGTATAACAACAATGCCTCCCGGATGCTGTCCGGTAGTTCTTTTAACACCAGTACAACCAATTGCTAATCTCTCTATCTCAGCTGTTCTCATATCGTTTATTTCATGTTCTTCACAGTATCCCTTTACAAATCCAAATGCTGTCTTGTCAGCAACAGTACCAATAGTTCCTGCTCTATAAACATTGTGTTCTCCAAATAACACTTTTGTATAGGCATGTGCACTAGCTTGATTTAAATCTGAGAAATTCAAGTCAATATCTGGAACTTTGTCAGCATTAAATCCTAAGAATGTTGCGAATGGCATATCTTGTCCGTCTTTAATCATTGGAATATGACAATTTGGGCAATCTTTATCGGGTAAGTCAAATCCAGATGAGTAATCTTTACCTAGTGGTACGCCATCATCATTATCAAAAACGCTTAATTTACACTTTCCACATCTATAATGTGCGGCTAAAGGATTGACTTCCGTTATTCCCATCATAGTAGCAACAAATGAAGAACCAACGGAACCTCTCGAACCAACTAAATAGCCTTCATCATTAGAATGCTTAACTAATCTTTGTGAAATTAAGTATATTGGGTCAAATCCTCCTCCGATGACACCACCAAGGGTCTTTTTGACTTTTTTTGCTAAAGCCTTATCATCAAGTTCCTCTTCGCTCGTCCTTTTTACATAATCAGTAACAATTGATTTGATATTATCAGAGCCTTTTAATATCTCATCATGTAATCTTTTATGCGCTTGAATCTGAAACTCTTCTTCTGATAATTCTTTTTCTTGCAATTCTTCTGTAATTATTTTATAAACTATATCACCATATAATTCTGTTGCTATACGTTCCTCAATCATATATGGTAATGGTTCTCCGTACCAATCCTTTGCTTTAGTATATACAAGATCTGTTACAACGACAGGACAATCTAGATAACTCTGCCCATCATCTGCTTTAACTCGTGGTGAGAAAGGTATTCCCCCAGTATCTGGTATTACTTCAAATATCTCTACCATGTCTGCTATTGTATTTGTATTTTTTATTACTATTTCATAGGCTTTTTCTTCACCTAAAAATTTAAAGTTTTCTAACATTTCGTTTGTTGTTCTGAAGTGATTTGAAGGAATTTCCTTTATATCATTTTTGGCTAAAGGATGCCTGCCACCACCAGGGACTTTCTGA
Source organism: uncultured Erysipelotrichaceae bacterium (assembly GCA_902803685.1). The sequence continues at coordinate 3,890 of CADCQR010000011.1, read as the reverse complement.
TTAACAATAATCTCTCTATATATTTTATCTTCTCTTTTTATGTGATGTACATCACCTGTTGCTACTATTATTTTTCCAGCTTCTTCTGTCACTCTTATGATTTTTTCAATGTTAGCTGCAAGTTCTACTTCTGTTGCAAAGTCTCCTGTTTGAATTAGGTGATTGTAACATTCTATCGGCTGTACTTCCACATAGTCATAAAATCTAATAATATTTGATAATTCATCATCACTCTTTGATTTCGCTTCTTGGAACACTTCACTTTCATAGCAACCAGCTCCAACCAATAATCCTTCTCTATGTTCTTCAATAACACTTCTAAGTATTCTTGGCGTTTTATAAATATATTTTGTATTCGCTAGAGAAATTAATTTGAAGAGATTCTTTATTCCCACTTTATTTTTTACTAATAAATTTATGTGATGTGCTCTACCGTATTTATGAATTTCCTCTTTCGATACAAGTTTATCTAAATCAGACATTTTATCTATATTACGATTAGATAATTTCTTCAACATCTTATGAAATATTAAGGCTGTACCTTCTGCATCATAATCTCCTCTATGATGAGAATTTTCATCCCAAAATCCATCTGGATTCTTATCTGTCTTTAAGATATCATATCTCTTTGCTAAAGCTGTTAGGGAATGTCTGGCGTACGTATTATCTAAAGTACGAGACAATTCAAGGGTGTCAATCACAGGATTATCAAAAGTTCCTAAATTATATTTTTTATAGGCCATTTCTAAGAATGATACATCAAACTTAGCATTATGAGCAACCATCGGACAGTTACCAAACCATTCAATAAATCTTTTTACGGCGTTTTCTTCACTGTCTTTTCCTGCTAACATTTCATCAGTTATTTGCGTAATATCCACAATTTTCTGTGGTAGTGGTCTACCAGGATAAATTAACTCATCATATCTTTCAAGTATTTCTCCATTTTTAATTTTAACTGCTCCAATTTCAATGATTGAATCTGCACCTCCGGCATTAAAACCAGTGGTCTCAAAGTCAAAAACTACAAATGTTTGATCTAACATAACTTCATCATTTGGTCTAGTAACAATATTAATACTATCATCAATCATCGTTAGTTCGCAGCCATAGATTGCTTTAAATGGTTCTTCGCCTTCTTTTAACTCTTTATTATGACTAGTTACAAAGTTAAAAACATGGGGAAATGCTTGAGCTCCATTATGATCTGTGATAGCAATGGCTTTGTGTCCCCATTTTAATGCGGTCTTAACAAGATCTACTTCATCAGCCAAGCCGTCCATTTGGCTCATCTTTGTATGGGCATGTAATTCTACCCTTTTTTCATCTGCTGTATCTTTGATAGTATCAACTGTTTTTTCAATTTTGATAATATCTCTAGCGTTGAGCACTAATTCCTTAGAAAATTGGTCATTCTTGGTGTACCCTCTTATTTTATACCAATTGCCAACTTTAAATTCTTTGCATAATCCCTTGTATTCCTCATCGTCTCTTGAGAAGACCTTACAGTAAATACTATCGGAAAAATCAGTTATTTTTAAAGTTATAATTTTAAAATCTGTTTTAGCAGACTCAAAATAATCAGTACCAAAAACTTGAGCTTCTACAGTAACATTGTTATCTTCGCCTAATAATGCTTTAATTTTTATTGGTTCTTCTTTTATACCACGCCCAATGACACTATTAGGGTCCTTTGGTTCTCTTTTAAATTTTTTTTCTGGTTCAGCAGAACCTTGAACATCTTCTTTTGCGTGTTGTTTAATGGTATTTAAATTAATACTATTTGCTTCTGCTGCCAATTGATTTTGTATCTCATCTAATAAACCTTGAGGATGTCTTAGTACTACTTCTATATTGAATTTATAGCCAAGGCATTGATAAAACGATTGGATTTTGTGTAAACATCTATTTAATTTTTCTTCTTCTATTTCATTGGAAGCTATTAATACTAAAAAGTCTTCTTCTATTTGTAAACTTTGTTCAAATATTTCTGTTATTTTTAAATCATCTTTTAATTTTCTTAGTAGATATGGGTAATAGCTTAAATATACTTCACTGTTACAATTTTCAATGTTCCAAATAATGCCTATTTCTGGTGCGCTTTCGTCTAATAAATGAATCTTTGAATCTAATTCTTCTAATGCTTCAACTGGTAATAAATCTTTTTTATCTATAAAGATATTCCAACATTTTGATTTTGAAGATATGACTATTCTTGTTATTTTAGCATCATTAAAATAAGCATAATTGCTTTCGTTAATGCCTATTTTGTCTAACAATATTTTTACTTTATCGTCCATGTTTAACCCCCACTTCGTGCTATATGATTTCTTCTGTATCAGCTAATCGCATGACTTTTACAATAGTTTTCTTATTGTTTATAACAAATTCAATAAACTCTTCAATATTCATACTTTTTAACTCATAGTTATAATCCACCTTGTCTTCGTCAAAGAAAATTGTGTCTCTTTTCATATATTCTACCATATTATCTTTTTCTATTCCAAGATACATTAACCAGTATGGATATATTTGTTTTTTTAAATAGTATAACTCTTCTTTTCCTTTATAATAGCAGCTTTTTCCATTAAGTGTAGTAGCAAATTCATTTAATATTGCTAACTCTAGTATAGAAGCCCTAATACCAATATTATCTTTTGGTATTATAGCTACCTCTTTATTTAAAATTTCGTGTATCAAATTAACTAAAAACTCATTTTCATTTAATTGGTTTTTACCAATAATAATATAGCCATTTTTTTTAGATATTTTACTTATTTCACATATATCGAAGTCCTTGTTTATTATAAAGCACAAGTAATCAGCTATATTAATTTTTATAACACGTTTTATAAACCTATTGATATCTTTAATATTTTTGTCCCATAATTTCATTATGTTAACCCTAGTTTTATCAGCATCTTTTTTTAATATTTTAAAATCTTCTTTTTCTATTATAGCATTATAAAGATTATCATTATTGGGAATATAATTTTTATTTTCAGAGATTATAGCCTCCTTTTCAGAAAAAGCCTTGTTATACTCATCTCTAAAAGCATCCCATAACTTTTGTTTAGAGTCTCTAAGATTTTTTGTAATAGACTTTGTAAATAAAATATTCCATGCAATAAGATATTCATTTATTATAAAATTAATATTCATAGTATACACTTCCAAAACCTTTATAAGAATATAATATCACAAAGAAAAAAAGTTGGAAATAAATTTCAACTGTATTATTTAAACATTTTATATAGGAAGAATGCTGATACTGCTAATATTATAATAATTATTAGAAATATTAGCGCTTTAAGTAAAAAAGGTAAACTTTTTTCTTTAAATTCGTCATCCATTTCGTCTTCAAAATCAGCGGCTGTAATATTCATGCTTTTTGTATAAAATTTCGTATCTGTTAATTTGTCTTTCTTCTTAACCTCTTCATTCAAAATTTTAATCTCATCAATACTAATTTTTTGGGCTTCTACTGATATCGTTGAATCTTTTTCATCGTCAGAAACATCTCCTTCATTAGTTTCATCACTTTCCACTTCATCACCATCATCATTATCGTTGACTTCAGCTTCGTTAGTAGTTTCTATAGCAGTATCCTTCTTTTCATCAGTATAATTAGAGATATTTTCAAGCTGTCCGTCTACTCTATCCATCATCGACGTTGCCATTAATTCACTTAATAAATTTACACTAGTAGCTTTATCAATCTCACCGGCTAGAGTCTTCGATGCAATCGTATCAATTAATTCCCTGATTTCATCTTCGTCAGGATGAGTATATTTTTCTTTTCTTGATTTTCTATATTCTTCTAGCTCTTCTTTTGTCATGCTTAACAATATGTTATATTTATCATTTTTTAGCTTTCGTTTTGATTCTTT
>CADCQR010000010.1 GCA_902803685.1 uncultured Erysipelotrichaceae bacterium | reverse complement strand
TTATCTAATAAGAAAACATTTTCTGGTAGAAATGAAAACTTCATATACGATGCAATTGAATACATAGAAAAAGCATATGATATAAATCCAATAAAAATGCAAGGGCGAACAAAGTAAGTTCATCATGACCCTTGCATTTTTTAATTTGAGTAAACTAGTTAAACAAACAAGGTAATCCCTTGTTTGTTATCAATAAATTACTCATTCTGTTGCATTTAACCTTTCAAGGTTGCATTTACCTTTTCAACTGAGCATTTTGTGATAATGTCACGTTGTATCGTTTTTTGAAAATGTCAGTATGTATTATAATCTGTCCCTAGGAAAGGTTAATTAATGTAACTATGAATATGAATGGAACTGCAATATTTTGCAAAAAGACATGAAGAAAGTATATGTTAAATAGAGTAACTTTATTTTTCAGAGAAATAAAAAGGCAATCTAACACCACGTGTCAACTGCCTAAAATATTATTATTTATCTACAACCATATGTAAAATTATAATAATCAAAAATATTTACCTTAATCATTCGTAAGTGTATACCTTATTTATTTCAGTTTCACCAGCACCTTGTTGAGCAAGACTTTCAACAATCTCATCAGCTAATTCTTCATTGCTCTTTTGAGATACTTGACTATCAGTAGATTTTGAAGAAGGATTTTCTGAAGCTTTCTTCTTTTTTTTCTTCTTAGCAGCAGCTATGTCAGCCTCTGTTACATCTGTAACCTTATCACTACCACTACCATCTTTTTTAGTTTCAACTGTCACAGTAGTTGTTGTAACTGTAGTTGTAGTAGTCGTATTTTCAGAACTTTCATGATGTTCCTCATGACTTTCAGATCTTTCATGATGCTCCTCATGGCGTTCAGAGCTTTCATGATGCTCTGACTTATTATTGGCTTCAGAACTAGTACATTCATCAGTAGGAACAGTACTTGGCTTTGGATTATCAATAATTTCAACATCTGAACTTCTATCAAATCTACTACCAGCTGTTTCACTTGGATTTGGTAAATCGTTATCAACCCCTGTAGCATCAGTAGTGATATTTGTGACAGACTTATCTAAAGCACCACTTTCGTCAACATATTTCTTATCAAAACTAGTGCCATGACCCAAATCTTCTTCCTTAACAGTACCACCATTATTGATGGTATCATTGGCTTTGTTTATCATTCTATCAAGGTCAGCAGCATCTTGATTTACTTCTTTTTCAATAGTTTTTGCTTTTTGATCCTCGATAGCTTGAATTTTTTTTCTATTTTTCTCAGCTTCTACCTCCGCAACTTTCTTTTTCTTTTTATTTTCTTCAGCGATACGGCTATCAATTTTTTTCTTTTCCTCATGCGGTATAGTTTCCTGATGTGTTGTTGTTTTCTTACCAGTGATAGTTGTTGATTTTTCTGTCCAGGATCTACGTTTTTGAGTTGTGCTAGTATGTGTTTGTGACGTATTATTACTCTTCCTTGATGATTCTATATCTGATGAACTGTCAACAATTGCAGATTTTGTAGTATGCTCATTAATAGCACTAACAAAAGCATCTAATTTGCTCAAGTCCCTATTATCATCAGTGTATCCATATTCATCAATAAATTTACACTCCATTGCTTGCTTATATTCCTCATATGTTGGATTATGCTCATCACCTGAACAAGTACTCAAAACTATAGCCTGAACTTTTTCGAATGTATCCTCTGCATAATTACATAAACCCAAATCATTAATAAAATCTATTTCAGTATCGTTTAATGTATAGTCTATTTCCATGTTCTGATACATCATTTCGGCAGCTGCTATCATTGGCGCAACAGCTAATTTATATGGTGCCAATTCTGCATAGCTATCAGCATGAGAAATGCCATAAATCCTGTCATTTTTACTGATTGGGAAATCTTGACGCACAGCATTATAAAATTCTTTCACCTTAGACAATTTCTCTTTACCAGTTGCGTCCTTACAAGCAAGAAACATTTCATGATATTTCTCATAAAACTCCTTTCCCTCTTGTGACTTAATTAAACCAGACATATCTACAGGGCATTCTTTAGACTCAATAATATAAGCTCCCATTAACTGTAATGAAGCATTTTTATATGCCATTGATAAATCTTTAGCATTAATTTCTGCCTTATTAAAAATGCTTCTTATTTCATCTTTTGAATAGCTATTATATGCTTGTTGTAAAGCAACTATCTCGTCAAAAGTTAATCCGGCTCTTATATCTTTATTGTACTCCATATAATAATCTGCAAAACTAATATTAAATTTTTTCAAAGTCAAAGCAACGTCTGTCATTGCGCCTTTTTGAACTAAATTATCAGTACCATTAATTAAGTTCTGTACTGGACAGCTGCCATTCTCAAAATTCACTCTCTCTTCATCTGATTTTGATACCGTTATTTCATCATTTTCCTGACTAATATCCATAGGCATTACAGAAGAACTAATAATTCTAGGAGTAGTTGTTGCAGCCTGAACCTTTTTATTTTTTGCAGAAAACAAACCAAAAGTAAAGAACATTGCTAAAGCAGTAACAACTGCCGTAGCTTTCCTAAACAATTTTGATTTTTTACGCCTTTTTAACTTTTTTGGAATAGTAACAGTAAAAAAATCCTTTACTCTGCTTATAATTCCTGTTTCCTTAGTAACTTTAACCCTTTTACCACTAAAGTCACCTAACACTCCATCTGTATCATAGTCAACATCGCCTTGATCAGAATTTATACGACTTGCTTGCACTGGTAAGGCAAAAGATTGAAACTTATCTTCAAATTCGCTACCAGACATTGTAAAATACAGCTCTTTATTTTGCATATTTTTAATATCTTTTTCAGTTAAATTTCTATCTTTCATAACTTGTTTCAAAAGAGTTCTTCCATCTTCTTCAGACATATTCTCTACTGATCCATCATCATAAAAGACAGCAACTTGTGTTATCTTATCGGAATAATTATCACCAAATGTATAAAAAACAATATTCATAACATTTTTATTAAACATATAAATTCCCCCTAATTAGTTTTTTTATTTCCGGTATATACCCAACCATCATTTAATAATTTTGTATCATTATAAATACTCCACTTCTTTTGCGTTGATGAATTTGCAAGTACTGTTCTAGTTTGAGTACTCTTATAACAAACATCTCCATACAATGGCTCTTTCCTCGTTGCTTTTTCAGTAACAACGATAGTTGAATATATAGGAATAGTCTTATATGTGTACTCTCCACAGCTAGCTTGACTAGTTGTTGTTGTCTTACTTGAGGTAGTTGATGAAGATGAGCTAGTCACTTTACCAGGTGTAGTAGTACTAGATACACTAGTCAAATCACCTTTGTAACTACATGCTTTATAATAATAATGTGGTAGAGTTTCACAAGTATCGGTACAATAACTATAATCTGCACCGACAAAAATATAATGTGTATTGGCAGTATCTCGTGGAGGGTTACTATAACTCTTAGCTTCACCACATGACCAACCGCCAGAAGTTGTAGTTGTCGTTGAAGTAATTGTATCTATAGCCGTATATTGTGTAGTTGTTGTTGTTGCATAGATCGTATTATTTATAACAACATAATTATACTTAGAACATGATTTTTGTGTATATGAGCCTGTTTGCCTTAAAACTTCTCTGGTCCTTGAATAAGTCTTATCATATGTTCCAATTCTCTCTTTTCTTCTTAACATCTGTAATTGTGTTAAACACTTTACATCTAAGCTATCACAAGATATTTCTTTAGTATCACAGCTTGTCTTAGCCCAATCAGACCACGTAGACCATCCAGAAAGCTTAGCAACTGTTGTCTTAGAATACTCATATAAATAGTTTTTGCAATCTTTTGTACACGAACAATTTGAACTTGATGAGCAACTTGAACTACTTGAACTACTTGAGCTACTTGAACTACTTGAACTACTTGAGCTACTTGAACTACTTGAGCTACTTGAACTTGATGTCGTTGTTGTCGTTGTTGTCGTTGTTGTGGTTGTTGTAGTTTTGCTTCCAGAACTACTTGAACTACTTGAGCTTGATGAACTGCTTGGCTGTGTTTGTTTAGAAGAATTACTTGAACTAGCAGATTTGCCACTGCCAGATTTACTGCTAGTCACAGAACTAGTCTTAGAACCAGATGATTTACCAGAACTAGTAATACTAGTTATATAATTACTGATAGTACCAATAACACTAGAATTACTACTGTGCTCAGAGGTTGACTGCTTGTTATCAGAATCACTTTTCTTAATAGCAGTAGTATTAGATTCTGTTTTGCTTCCCTTTACCGGAATATTAGAATAATCTTTTTCACAAACATCCGATGTACAGTAGTTATAACTTCCTAGATGTACTAATATATAATCCTCTTTAGTACTATCCTTTATATTAACTTTTAATATATATTCTTCAGCAGTTCTTGTAATCTTTACATAACTTTTTTCAGCATCTAAAGGCTTATTATTTCTATCGCTTAAAGGCGTAATGATTTTTTCATTAATCATTTGCTCAAGTGTCATTTGCCTATAATCACCAACATCCATTGATAATCTCTCATCAGTGTAATATGAAAGTGCTGCTGCTTTCATTTTTTCCATATTTTCATTAAATACAGTCACATCATTAGAAGCAATCTCAGCTGAATTAGAATTATTTGATTTCTTTGTATTTTCTTTTTCGTTAATTATTGTTGCAGGTGTTATAACCTTAGGTATTAACCAAACTAATAAGAAAACAAATATTAAAATTAGGATAACCTTCAAAATAAAATTTCCGATAGGAAATCCCTTATGTTCATAATCTTCTGTATACATATATTTTCCCCCCTAACTCGTTTAACTCATATCCTAACACACAAAAACACGAAAGTCAATTCATTTTTCTAAGCCTGACTATCGTTTGTCCACTATTAAAATTATCAATTTTATATTGATCAACAAGCTTATTATTTTTCAAAACCTGTTGAGTAGCCTTTCGAAGAGCGCCAGTTCCAATACCATGTACGATAACCAAAGTTTCATTTTTCATTTTATAATTGTCTCTAATAAAATCATTAACTAATATTTTAGCAAAATCAACAGTTTCACCATGCAAATCAAGAGTTGGACAATTACTATATAATGTTATCATAATTTAAGACTTCATCTAAAGTTGGTATAGAGTATCTAGAACCAATACGTGTAACAGAAATAGCAGAAGTAATAGAAGAAAACTTTACAGCATCTCGAAGTGAATAATCATTGCTTATAAAATATGTAAACGCACCATGAAAAATATCTCCTGCCCCAGTAGAGTCTAGTGCTACAACCTTAATAGTCGGTAATACTTCATAATTACCATCGATATACGTAAAGCTTCCCTTATCCTCCAATGTAATAATAACTTGATTAGAAAAATAAGTAGAAAGTTCTTGATGACATTTTATTAAGCCTTGCATATCATCAACGCTTAACTTAGTATTAGAAAACTCTTCTGCAAAATCTTTAGAACATATTAAATATTTAACTAGTTTTCCCAACTTTCTAGTATCATCATTAAGCCTACCAGCATCAATTACACTTATTGCATTTGGATTAGCTAATAATAGTTCTTCTGCCGATTCTGGATGTTCCCCATCAATTAATATAACATCACAAGCTATCCCCAAAGACTTATCCAATTTTCTTATTGGTGTATCCTTAGAAGATAAAATTGTTCTGGAACCATTATTCTTATTAGCAATTATATAACTGCTAGTTGTGAAATGATTATCATGTCTCTCAATTAATGAAGTGTCACAACCTACATTAGTATACTCATTAATTATTCTTTCACCATAAAAATCATTACCAACTACAGACGCAATTGCTGTATCCATTCCCCATTTTGCCAATAGATAAGCACCGTTACCAGCAGGACCTCCCCCACACTCTATGCGATTCTTTATTCTATATTTAATATTTTCTACAGGATAAGAATCAACTGGTAATGTCGTATCATAAGTAGAATGTCCAACACAAATAAACTTCATATAAATCACCTCTCTGATATTAAACTCTATTATATATTATATATTATATATAACACCAAACAAAGTAAAAATCATTAATAATACTAATAAATTATAGATTTTTTTTAACCAAATTTTTACAAAAAATAATGCCACCACTCAATATAAGTAGAAATGATATAAAAATTGCATATCTATTACTTTTTCCAGTATCAGGAATCTCAATATGTTGATCAGCTACCTTCTTGCGATTAATAACTACTTTTTGTTCTATTATAGAATTATCATCTGATCGTAATTTTATTAAATATTCATTTTTACCATAATCGACATTAACTTCTCTAGGGCCATATCCTGATACAAAGTCCAAATTAATATAATTATTTAAAGACACGT
>CADCQR010000009.1 GCA_902803685.1 uncultured Erysipelotrichaceae bacterium | reverse complement strand
TTATAAAATACTTACACTTTTAGATAAAAGCAAAATAATAGAGTTCGTAAAGGACTCTAAAATATAATGTTTATGATTTTATCCTGTTTTTGCTCTTTAATTGCTTGTAAGGAGTGATTATAATTGTTATAATGTTTTGGTAGATTGGAGTCTTATGATATGGGCAAAAAGCAAAAGAAAGAAATAAAAAAAGTTCCTTATGGCAGAAAAGAATTATTATTTAATGTATTTAGTTTACTTTTTGCAATATTTATAGGTTTATATTTTGGTGGTAGAAGTTTTTATTATTATAGTAAGCAAAATACTAAATTGGAAAATGATTCATATACTTTGAATGGTAGCATTACAAAAAATAATCGTGTTGTTCAAGATGGAATTGGCTTACATCAAGATAATGATGGTTACTATTTTAAAGGAATGGTTTTAAATAATTATGTGGTGTTTGCTAACAGATTATTTAGAGTTATTAGAATTAATATTGATGGTTCAGTGAAAATGATAAGTGAAAATATTGCTAGTGAATTTATGTGGGGAGAGTCTTCATCTTATCAAAATTCAAATTTAGACTATTGGCTAGATTACAATAAAAATATTCTTGGTAGTGGTGTATATTATGATACTTTGCCATTAGTTTCTGACAATTTAATAAAAACAGCATACTATGAAGATGTTTTTGATGGGAAAAAAGTTAATCGCGGTAAAACGGAAATGAGTAGTTATGTTACTACTTTGTCTGTTAGTGATTATAGTTTGGCAAACGGTAAAAATAGTTATTTAAATACAGGTGTGTATTTTTGGATTATTGGTAAAAATAGTAATGGTGATAATTACTATGTTAATGATAATGGGGAATTATTAACGGGAAACTATTATGAGTCATATGGAGTAAGGCCGGTTATTACTGTTAAGGCTGATACTTTGATAATTTGTGGTGATGGTACCAAAGATAATCCTTATGTGATTGGTAGTCAAGATAATAGCAATTTAGTAGATGCGTATGTAATGATTGATGGTAGAGTGTTTAAAATATTTTATGATAAGAATAATATTTTAAAATTAGTTGATTCTAATTGTGTAGAAGATATTTCATATAGTAAAAAAGGTAGTTTATATGATCCTAATGAACGGAATACTTTAGCTAGTTATTTAAATACTACTTATTATAATAGTTTATCTATTAAGGATAAATTGCTTGATACAGTTGTTTATACTGGTGAATTAAGTAATGATACTTCTTATAATTATTCTAATATGTATAGTGATTCAGTTGCTTGTAAAGTTGGTATGTTAGGTATTTTTGATTATCAAGCTTTAGATGCGGATGATTATTATTTATCTAATACACTGTCAAAAGTTGGTAATTTGCAGTATGTATATCATAAGTATGGAGTTATAGAAGAAACTAGTGTTTTAGAAAAGAGAAAGGCCTTTCCTTTTATTTCTTTGGCAAAGGATATTATTGATGTTACAAAAGGTGATGGTTCTTGGAATAATCCCTATTATTTGAGGTGATATGATGAGAAAGGGAAAAAAAATTAAGAATATTTATATTCATAAATTTACTTTTTTGGTGTTATTTATGGATTTAGTCATTGTAGCTATTATGATTGTTATAAATACAAATGAATTTAAGGCGTTTTGGATACCTACGTCTATGACTACTATGACACATAAGTATTTAGCGTATACCTTATATAATCAGAAAACCATTGATTCTGTAATGAGTTGTAATTACATCGAACAGAATATGGATGAAGTTAATTTGGATGATGTGGTATTAGCTGATATAAAAGAAAAAAAATATTATGTTAGTAAATATGAAGAAGAATTGTATACAAGAGATGAAGGTAATGATGTATACAAGATAATTAGATTGGAAGAAAATAAGTATAAAGGCTATTTAACTGTGGTATATGATCCGATGGATGTGGATTTGGCAGTCCCAACAAAGTTGGGTAAAGCTGGAGAGTCTGTTGCTACTCTCTGTAAGAAAAATCAAGGTTTAGTTGGTATTAATGGTGGTGGCTTTGAGGATTTAGACGGCTGGGGTAATGGTTCTGTCCCTTATGGCTCGATAATTAAAGATGGTAAATTGATTTGGACTCATATTGGTGGTTCTGGGCAATTAATTGGTTTTACAAAGGATGGAAAAATGTTATTAACAAATGATTCTCCAGAGAATGCTATTGATAAGGGTATGGTTTCAGCTGTTGAATTTGGTCCAAATCTAATTGTTAATGGAAAGGTTTCTAAGATATATGGTGATGGTGGTTGGGGAACTGCCCCAAGAACGGTAATTGCGCAAAGAAGAGATGGTATAGTTTTATTTTTAATTATTGAGGGGCGTCTTCCTGGGTATAGTATAGGAGCAACCATGAGTGATGTCATAGAAATTTTATTGAGATATGGTGCTTATAATGCTGCTAATTTAGATGGAGGGGCATCATCTACTATGGCTGTCGGAGGGAAATTATATAATAAACCTAGTGCAGGTGGAGCATATGGTGGTAGAACAGTTTCTAATGCATGGATAGTAGTTAATAAATCAAATAAAAAATGCGAAGGTTGTTCTTATGGAGGATAATGTATGAATAGAAAAAGATTATTGCTTGTAATAATTATGATTTTGTTATTAATTGGTAGTGCTTTTTCTTTTTTTTGTTATAAAAATTATCAAGTGACTTTGAGGGAACAAAAGAAAGAAGAAAAAGAAAAGCAGTTGCTTAAAGAAATAAAAAATCATTATAATAATGTGGTTAGGCTTGAAAACGATTCAACTCTTTATAGATTAACGGATAAAAAGTACATTGCAGTTGGAACAATAGCAAAAGATAAAATAGTAGAATTAGAAGATGTTCAAGATATAAATGTAAACACTAAATATTTTTTAGTTAAAACACTAGGGTTATATGTGAATTATAAAGATGTAGTACCATCAGAAAATATTGTTGAAAGTAGTGATCAACGATTCAGGAATTATTTGTCGTTTAATGAAAATATAATAACAAATGATATGGTTACTTTATATGATAAAGAAAAAACTGTAGTGTTTAAATTAAACTATTCTATTGATGTTCCTATTATTGTTAAAGACGATGAAGGTGTATATGTAGAGTATTTTAGTGATTTATATTTTATAAATAATCAAGATATTGTTAAAAAATATGAGCGTGATAATAGTTCTTTGGAAGAAGCAAACAGTGTACCTGTTACTTGTTATCATTTTATATATTTGCCTGGGGATAATACTTGTAATGAAATAATTTGTCATTCCCAAGAACAAATTGAGTCACATTTTAAATATTTAACAGATAATAATTATTTTACATTAAATACGACTGAATTAAGATTATTTATCGAGGGAAAAATTAGGCTTCCTAAAAATAGTATATTAGTCACGATAGATGATGGTGCAAGAGCAGAAAAATTTATTCCTTTATTGGAAAAATATAAGATTAATGCAACTTTGTTCTTAGTAAGTTCATGGTATCCTAAGGAAAAATTTTTATCTTCTTATATGGAAATTGCATCACATACTAATGATTTGCATAATGGTGGTGTGTGTCCTGGTGGTCAAGGCGGGGCAATAAAATGTTTAGCGCATGATAAGCTTCTTGAAGACTTTAGAAAAAGCAGAGAAACATTAAATGGTACAGAAGCTTTTTGTTATCCATTTTATGAATATAATAATTATACGATTAGTGTTTTAAAAGAAGCTGGGTTTAAAATGGCTTTTGCTGGTGGACAGAAAAAGGCTTCTAAAGGTATTGATTTATTCCAAATACCGCGAATTACTATTCATAATTCTACATCTATTAATGAATATATTAACTATGTTAGTTGAAAACTAAGCCCTTTCGAGCTTATTTGCGTTTTCTTTTCAATTTATTTGTTATATAATGAAGAAAATGAATAAATATAAATTTGGAGAGGATGGAATTACATGAAGAAGATAATGGATGGTAACGAAGCTGCTGCATATGTTTCATATAATTTTACAGAGGTGGCAGGAATTTATCCTATTACTCCGGCTTCGCCTATGGCAGAGTTAACGGATAAGTGGAGTAATGAAGGCAAAAAAAATTATTTTGATAATCCAGTTAAGGTAGTAGAAATGGAAAGTGAAGCAGGGGCAGCCGGTATGGTACATGGCTCTTTGTTAGCTGGATGTTTAACTACTACTTATACGGCTAGTCAAGGATTATTATTGATGATACCAAATATGTATAAGATAGCAGGAGAGTTATTACCTTGTGTTATAAACGTTGCTGCCAGAAGTTTAGCAACCCACGCTTTATCCATATTTGGAGATCATCAAGATGTTTATGCTGTAAGATCAACCGGCTTTGCTATGCTAGCATCTTCATCAGTTCAGCAAGTAATGGATTTAACAGGCGTTGCACATTTATCTACTATTAAATCTAGAGTGCCTTTTGTTAATTTTTTTGATGGTTTTAGAACAAGTCATGAGTTACAGAAAGTAGAGTTAATTGATATTGATAAATTAAAAAGGCTCATTGATTTTAATGCTTTGGATGAATTTAGAAATAGATCTTTAAATCCAGTTAATCCAATTGTTCATGGTACTGCTCAAAATGAAGACATATATTTTCAAGCAACAGAAGTTAGAAATAAATATTATGACGAATTGCCAGAAATAGTTAATGATTATATGGAAGAAATTAATAGGATTACAGGGCAGGATTATAAGCCATTTAATTATTATGGTGCTCCTAATGCTACTAAGGTAATAATTGCTATGGGATCTGTATGTGAAACCATAAAGGAAACTATAGATTATCTAGTAGAGAAGAAAAATGAGAGTGTTGGATTGATAGAGGTACATTTGTATCGCCCTTTTAGTACAAAATTCTTTTTAAGAGCTTTACCAAAAACTGTTAAAAAAATTGCAGTTCTTGATAGGACAAAAGAAGCTGGATCTAATGGAGAACCACTGTATTTGGATGTTGTTAAAACGGTCAAAGAACTAGATGTTAAGGTTACAGTATATGGTGGAAGGTATGGGTTGTCTAGTAAAAATACTACTCCAGCTATGATAAAAGGTATATTTGATTTTTTAGATAGTAGAGATGTTCATACTAACTTTACTGTTGGTATAAATGACGATGTGACAAATTTATCAATTCCTTATGATAATAGTTTTGTTATACCAACAGGTAATACAGAGTTTTTAGTTTATGGTTATGGTAGTGATGGAATGGTGTCAGCTTCTAAAGATTTAATGAAAATAACGGGTACTTATACTAATGCCTATGTTCAAGGCTATTTTCAATACGATTCTAAAAAAAGTGGAGGCGTTACTATATCGCATTTAAGATTTAGTAAAAAGCCTGTTAGAAGTAGTTATTATGTTGAAAAAGCTAGCTTAATAGCTTGTACAAAAGATTCATATTTAAAAAAATTGAAAATGCTAGATAAAATAAAGGATAATGGAATATTTATTGTAAATAGTGGAAGAAGTCCGGAAGATATTTTGTCTTTGATGACAAATCATGATAAGAAAATACTACAGACTCGAAATATCAAGATGTATGTTGTAGATGCGTCTAAGATTGCTAGTGATGTGGGTCTTAGTGGTAAGATAAGTACTATTATGGAAACTTTGATTTTCAAAATGGGAAAAATAATAGAGTTTGATTTTGCAGTTAGTAAGATTAAGGAGAACTTAAATAGTAAGTTTGCTAATAAAGGCGGAGATATTGTAGCAAAAAATACTAGTGCTATAGATGATTGCTTGAATAGTTTAAGACTTGTAAAATTACCTTATGTTGATTTTGATGAGGAATTAGGTAGTAAAAAGAGTATTTACAAAACAATTGATGTTATGGAGGGCGATAGTTTGCCAGTTAGTAGCTTTATTAATATGGTAGATGGTGGTATTGATGCTGCTACTTCTAAATATGATAAGCGTGATAATAGTGAAACACTTCCTGCATATTGTAGTGAAAACTGTATATCTTGTAATCTTTGTAGTTTAGTGTGCCCTCATGGTGTTATAAGGCCATTTTTACTTAGTGAGAAAGAGGTTATCGATGCTCCGGAAACACTTGGTAAAAATCTTATTAATCCTAATATAAAAAATTCTGATTATAAATATAGTATTGGAGTAAGTACTGAAGACTGTACTGGTTGCGGTTTGTGTAGTGAAGTTTGTCCTGGTAAAAAGGGTGCTAAAGCACTTGTAATGAAGATGCGGGATGAGCTAAAAGTAACAAATCAAGAGCGTGATTATAAATACTTATTTGATGAAGTATCTCAAAAGGAAAATGTGATGCCTACTAATACTGTTAAAGGTAGTCAATTTGTTAGCCCTAAATTTGAGTTTTCTGGTGCTTGTAGTGGATGTGGTGAAACACCATATTTAAAGCTTATAAGCCAATTATTCGGAGATAGAATGGTGGTTGCTAATGCAACTGGATGTTCGTCAATATATAGTGCAAGTATGCCTTCTATGGCGTGGTCTGTTCCTTGGAGTAATTCTTTATTTGAAGATAATGCAGAATTTGGCTATGGCATGAAAATTGCTGATATTGTTATGAAAAATAGGATTGTTAATATTATAAATAACAATATGAAATTAGTTAAAAAAAGCGAACAGTCTATTTATAAAGATTATTGCGAAAATATAACTAATGATACAGCTAAGGAGTTAATGAGTGTAGTTGCTGAAACCAAAATAGATGAGTTGAAGAAACTAAAAGACTATATAATGCCTAGGTCATATTGGCTTGTAGGCGGAGATGGTTGGGCTTATGATATAGGTTATAATGGTATTGATCATGTGTTGGCTAATCATGAAAATATAAATATATTAGTTTTAGATACAGAAGTCTATTCAAATACTGGTGGTCAATCTTCTAAGTCTACTAGATATGGTGCTGTATGTAAATTTGCTAGTGCCGGTAAAATGACTGCTAAAAAGGATTTGGCTAAGATTGCTTTAACTTATTCTCATGTTTATGTTGGAGCTATTTCATTAGGGGCGAATCCACAACAGGCTATAAAGGTATTAAAAGAGGCTGAAGCATATGATGGGCCATCTATTATAATTGCTTATGCACCATGTATTGCACAAGGAATTATAAAGGGAATGAAAAACAGTATAAATGAGGAAAAGTTTGCTACTCAGTGTGGATATTTTCCATTATTCCATTATAATCCTGTAAGTAGAGAATTTATTTTAGATAGTTCTGCTGATTTTTCAAAATACAAGGAGTTTATTTTAGGAGAAGATAGATATAAGTCTTTATCTAAGTTAAATAAAGATCATAAAAGACTTCTTGATTTGAATCAAGATGAAGCATATAATCGATACAAATATTATGAAGGATTAGTTGGAATAGTATCCAATACTGATAAGAACAGAGATGCTTCCTAATATTATTTGATGTATAAAGAAGAAAGAGATAAGATAATTTTTATCTCTTTTATTTTTTATATTATTTAATATATCAAAAAAAGAGATAAGCGGCATTCTTATCTCTTTTGTTTTTTTATTTAAGAGGCCGTCCCCCCCTGAGAGGCGACCTCCAAAAAGAATAAAAAGGGGTTGGCTAGTGTGATACTAGCGACCAATTCGCCTAATACCGAATTGGTAGTTCCTATACTAACCGAAAAAGTGTAATTTGTCAACAAAAAATGAAATAATTTTTTTGGTAATTTTTCTTTGGAATATTTTTGTTTTATATGATATAATATGCAAAGAGGAAGTGATACTGTGGCAGAGTTGAAAGATGTAAAAGGTATTGGACCAAAGTCCCTTTCTTTATTAAAAAAAATTAATATAAATACTATTGAAGATTTGGTTACTCATTATCCATTTCGCTATGATATTTTAGAGCGAGATAATTTGAATGAAGTGGAAGATGGAGATAAGATTGTTATAGATGGTAGGATTGAAAGTGTTCCTATGCTAATGAGATTTAAGGCTGGATTAAATAAAATGAATTTTAGATTAGTAACACAATCTGGTGTAGTGGGAGTTTCAATATTTAATAGAGCTTTTTTGAAAAGCCAATTGTCTGTTGGCACTTGTGTTATAGTAATAGGTAAACTCGATAAGGCTAAAAATGTAATTACAGCTAATGATATAAAAATAGGCAGCCTTACTAATAAGGTTAAAATTGAGCCTGTGTATCATTGTACTACGGGGATTACAAATAAGAATATATCAGCTTATATTAATATGGCTTTGTTATTATATGGCAAAGACATTTTAGATAATATTCCTCAATTATATATTGATAAATATCATTTCCTAAATAAAAAAACTTCTTTAAATGTTGTTCATAATCCTAGTACTGTAGAAAAGTTGAAAGAGGTTCAAATAAGATTAAAATATGAAGAGTTTTTTGAATTTATGTTTAAAATTAATTATTTGAAACATCAAAATAAGAAACAGAGGACCGGATTAGTAAGGAATATTGACAATAAGAAAATTGAGAAATTTATTAAAAATATCCCATTTACACTTACTGGAGATCAGTTGAAGGCTGTAGATGATTTAAAAAAGGATTTAGGGTCTCCTTATAGAATGAATAGGTTACTACAAGGTGATGTTGGTAGTGGAAAAACAATTGTGGCTTTTATTGGTATGGTAATTAATTATTATGGTGGCTATCAATCTGCGTTAATGGCACCAACAGAAATTTTAGCTACTCAGCATTATAATAATTTAAAAAGATTTTTAAAAAATGAGAATATTAGAATTGAATTGCTTACTGGTTCTACTTCAAAAAAAGATAAGCAGGATATTTATCAAGGTTTAAAAGATGGAACCGTTAATATGGTTATTGGAACTCATGCTTTGATTCAAGATGAAGTAGAATATTATAATTTAGGTTTGGTTATTACTGATGAGCAACACAGATTTGGTGTTCATCAACGTGCTAATTTACAGAATAAAGGTGTTAGACCTGATGTACTTTATATGAGTGCTACACCGATTCCTAGAACGTATGCATTGACTATATATGGTGACATGGATGTTTCTATAATTAAGGAGAGACCTAAGGGAAGGCAAAAAATCGATACATTTGTCAAAAAGAGTAGTGAAATAAAAGATGTATTAGAAATGATGTATAAAGAGTTAAAAAATAAGCATCAGATTTATGTTATTGCTCCTTTGATAGAAGATAGTGATAATTCTGATTTAACTACTGTTTGTAAACTTAAGGATCAAATGAAATTAGCTTTTGGTGATCGTTATAAAATTGATATTATTCATGGTAAAATGGCAAATCAGAATAAAGATAATATAATGGAACAATTTGAAAAAGGAGAAGTTCAGATCCTTATTTCTACTACAGTAATTGAAGTAGGGGTAGATGTTCCAAATGCTACTACAATAGTTATTTTTGATGCGGATAGGTTTGGTTTATCTACGCTTCATCAGTTGAGAGGTAGAGTTGGTAGAGGTGAATTTAAGTCACAATGTATTTTAATTAGTGATTCAGATGCTGCTAGATTAAAAATAATTGAAAATGTAGATGACGGATTTGTTATAAGTGAGGAGGACTTTAAATTACGTGGTCATGGTGATTTGTTTGGTACTAAGCAATCTGGCGATATGAGCTTTAAAATAGCCGATATAAAGAATGATTATAAAATATTGCTCCAAGCAAAAAATGATTCTGAGGAGTATTTATTAAACGGGGATAATGATGATGATTTGAAAAAAAGGTTAATTGCTTCTATAGCAGAGGCATAATC
>CADCQR010000008.1 GCA_902803685.1 uncultured Erysipelotrichaceae bacterium | reverse complement strand
ATCAATATATTTAATTCTATCTTTATAAATATCTAACAATTCTTCTTTTTCTTTTTCATAAATCGAAGGATAATCTTCTCTATAATCTTGTAATTCTAAATATCCTCTTTTTAATCCTAAATTTTCCATTATCATCACCTCATTTTTACCTTATAATCAATTAGATACATGGCAATAATATCACTAAAATAATAAATTTAATTTGATTTTTTAATCAATTATTACACTTTAATGACTTTATATTTCATCATCTAATCCTGCAAAATGTATTAATTTTAAAATTACTAACATAAAATTATATGAAATCCAATTTATATCTAAACAATTTCCTGCAAAAAAACTATTATTTTTATATTCAGGATATCTAAAATATTCTACATTTTCACCTTCAATGTATTTACAATATAACTCACAGAATGTATCAACATCTTTCATATAACTATCTTTGATATCATAATTTGAATATAACAATTCAGATAACTTTCCTAAATCATGTTCTTTTACCACTTTTCCTATTTTTTTCAATAACAAATATTTCAAACCGATTTCTATTGCATGTCTGCCTATATAAACTGTTGCTATTGATTTCGGTAATGATACAATAAGATTATCAAAAGCATTTATATATTCAAACAAATATACTTTCCACAATGATATTCTATCACTGCTTTTATAATTTTTCTCTGTGCCATTAAACTCATATAAATCACCAATCACATCATTAACTTTTTCAATACATGACAAGCTGTTTTTTCTCGACTCTGTTGCAACAGTTTTTCCGTCTATTTTATTAAAAATTGGAGAATTATCATAGTTTATATGGCAGACAGAAAAACAACAATCTAATTGCAAAATATCATCATAATTCAAGTAACTTTTAGATGCTTTAAATATTGGCATAAATCTTACCTCTTTTTATACGACAATTGAATCGAATCAACTATAGTTTTAACTACATCACTTACAGTCATGTTATCAGTATTTATATTTTTACATTTAAATTTATTACTTTCAAATGCATTAATACATTTATCTACTTGATTATAGGCCCACTCAGTACTATTTCCTCTAGAATCCAATCTATTAATTATGTTTTCTTTAGAAACACATAAAATAAAATGATTAAGTTTAATACCAGATACTTCTAGTTTATTTACAATTTCATCATAGTATTGCTTATTAGTTATAGTCATAGGAACAATTACTATTTCATAAATTGAACACATATACTTTAAAATATCAGAATTAAGTGTTCTCCATAGTTCATAATCTTGAAAATCATCTTTTTCATGCCAAACATATTAGATAAAAATCCACCGATTTCTTCTGGATCATACATAATGGAATTATCTAATTCTTTTTTAATAATTCTGCTGTCGAAGTTTTACCAACACCAAAACTACCATTAATCCATATAATCATAGTATTCTTCTCCTTTTTATGTCAAAATGTAAAATTATTACATACAATTTCTATTTATATAAATTCTTAAGTACACTTGTTAAACAATCATCAGCAGTCCTTTCATTATTTGAAAAACTAATTCTAACTAGTGTATTATTAACTTTAAATATATATGGATTTTTAGTTTTCCTTAAAAAATCCAAAATTCTTTCATTACTAGACTTTCTTCTATCTATATTTATAGATGAAATATCATCAACATCATCCAAACTAACATCAGATAATTTCATATTTTTACATCTTTCTATTTTTTCTCTTAATTCTTTTATATTATAATCATTACTCATTAATTACACTTTCCTTATTATTCACAATCAAATATTGTTTTACTTTGTATAAATTTTCCATAATCATTTTTCCATTTTTCATGTATCCATGAATTATCAAAATCAACTAATCCCTCAGATGTTAAATCCATTTTAATCATCAAATCATATCTATTAGCAAGTTTAGAATTAGATTTATAGATTTCAACTTTATTTATACCATCAATTGATAAAGACTTATTAAATAATTCTTGGATTTCTTCCAATTTATCTAAATAATCATAATCATTACTAAATTTAACTATAATATAATGTTTCATAAATTACCAACTTTCATATTATTTTTCAACTTTTCTGTATGTTCTTAACTCTCATCAACTTTTTCTGATGAAATACTTTCTTCTATTAATAAATCAAAATCTGATTTATATAATTTATCTTGCTTAACTCTATATTTTTCAAATTCAGTAAGTGCTTTATCACATGCTATTTCGTGCGATATTTTACCTGCATCTTTTAATATATCCAAATCATCAGCAAGTAAATATTTATCTATCCTTGTTGCCCAATCTTCCATTGTCATCGGAATATTTCTTTTAGCCCTATTCTCTGCTAAGTCTAAAAATGCAGAAACTATTCTTTCTAGACTTTCTAATTCATCTTTAGATAAATAGTTCTTAGCAATTACAACATCTGTTTCTAAAATTCTACCATTAGGGGAATTCTTCCAAGATGTAAGTCCCATATTATCTTTTTCAGAATCAGCACGATTATATATTATTTCTGCTGCAGTTTGATGAGATACAGCATAATGCATTTTATTTTGAACTTTTTTAAAAAATTTAATAGTTGTTGGTGCCTTTGAATCATAATCTATACTAGTCGCATATATATCAGTAATCTTTTGATAAAATCTTCTTTCAGATAATCTAATTTCTCTTATTTCAGCAAGTAATGAATCATAATAATCCTCATCAAAAAAAGCTCCATTTTCCATTCTTCTTTTATCAATAATATATCCTTTTTTTGAAAATTCTTTTAGTATATTTGTTGCCCATCTTCTAAATTGAATAGCTTTATCTGAATTAACCCTATAACCAACTGATATAACTGCATCTAAATTATAATATAGTATATTTCTCTTTACTTCTCTATTTCCTTCTTTTTGAACTACCGAGAATTCCTCGGTAGTTGAATTTTTATCAAGTTCAAAAGTATTATATATATTTTTCAAATGTAATGAAATGTTATCAGTAGAACAATCATATAACTCTCCCATTGCTTTTTGCGTCAACCATAAATCTCCGTTCTCGAATCTTACTTGAATTCCTTTATCATGTGTTTGTCTTTCAAAAATCAAAAATTCAGCACTACTACTTCTAACAACTAAATTATTCGCCATTCTCTCATCTCCTTTTTATATGTTCTTAACTTCTGTAATCACCTTACAACTTCTTAGCAAAAATTAACTTATTTTTATATATTTTCATCTATTTTTGTCATTTTTTAGCTATTTTTATTAAAAACATGCAAGATGTATTTTTCTGTTTTTCCTTATTTTATAATACTTTAGGAGTATTCTTAACTAAATTGAAATCAACCAATTGATAACCGTTTTATTAAACACTTTATCTTCATTTTCGTTCATTGGAATCAACTCCTTTTTTCTACATAATCATATCATAATAATTCTAGTTTTTAATTATTTCATCTTCATATTTTAAAATTACATCTATTTTTTCATTATCATAAACTGTAACTTTCTCAATATATTTTATAACAATGTCTCTAGATAATTCATTAATAGGTTCACCCTCTAACTTTTTCTTATTT
>CADCQR010000007.1 GCA_902803685.1 uncultured Erysipelotrichaceae bacterium | reverse complement strand
ATTAATAAAGGTTATTTAACTACTAAAAGAATTGATTTACCTTATGCCGTTACCTATAAAAAAAGAAAACATAATAAAAAGTATGAGTATTCTGAAAATAATAAAATTGACAGAACAGGTCATACTTATCTCGATTATCTTGCTTTTATGCATCAAAATCCAGGAATCTATGTCTGGCAATTAGATTTTCTTGGAGCTATAAAAACAGATAACAAGAATATTTTAACATTTATTCACCTATTCTGCAATTCACTTTATTAGATATTATAAATAAACCTGATTCAGCAAAAGTTGTTGAGTTTTTTGATAATATTGAAAATCAACTTGGAATTCAAGCATTTAAAGAATTAATCCTAGTTATTCTTACTGATAGAGATTCAAATTTTGCTGATATAGAAGGTATATGTTTTTCTAAAATAACTGGTGAAGAAAGATGTAAATTATTTTTTTGTGATTCATAAGTATCAAATCAAAAACCAAGCGTTGAAAACATGAATAAACAAATTAGATTGTTTTTTCCAAAAGGAAAATCTATAGATAATTATTCAAAAACTAATATAAAAAATATCAATAAAATAATTCTTAATAGGCCATTACGCTCATTAGATGGTAATACACCAAAAGATGCATTTATTAATGTATTTGATGAAGATATTTTTAACAAACTATTTTGATATTTGTCAATGGCGAGACTTTAGTCGAGTTCATCTTGACCATTGACAAATTAACCATTTTATAATTGATTTACAAATAAAGTTAACCTTTATTTGTTATCATAATATAAAAAGCAAGGAAACAAAAAACTGCAATAAGTCTTAAAAACGGAAATAACCTCCGTAATTTTAGCATGCAATAATTTAGACTCTTTTGTATAAAATTATAGACTTATTTCTGCTTTTATCATTATTTTTCGGAAATAAGACTTGTATTTTAAATATTTTACTAAAAAGCGGAATTTAGTCTAAAAATTTACGCTTAAACGCAAATTCATAAACCATATGAAAATCTCTTTCATAAGTCTACTACTGAGTTATCACTAATATTAGGGTGTCAATATATTATCAAAAAGTCATGAGTAACATAAAAGTCAAGCACTTCACCCACTCTTTGTTTTGATTAACAACGAACTGTAAATATAAACATTATTAATTTATAATAACCAACATATTATCGCAGTATGTTGCTAATGTAGTATTTCGGATGCTTCGTGAATATTCAATTTTCTTACATTATTATCGGAATTTTACTTTACTGTTTTTGACACAAAAAAATCCACCAAGAAGCGGATTTTCTATATAACAAAGCATTAATTATGAGAAGCATTGGAGCTATTACTGCCTTTTAATATTTTTTGAACAGCTTCTGTCATACTATCACTATTATTATTTCCCACTAAGTTTATTGCATTTAATACTCTGCCTTGCCAATCTCCTCTATGATATCTTCTTACTACGCGTGAATCTTTCATTAACGCTGCTTTTGGACATTTGCTAAGGGAAACAAAGTCCTTAATATCCATAATATATATAGCCTCACCATCAGCTACTTTATTTTGATTTTTATTCTCATAATATTTATCTAACACAACCAATCCATTTGGATACAGATAACCTACATAGCCATCAAATGTATTCCTACCAACAATTATATATGTGTATGGTGTACTTGAATAAAATTCTTGTTTTTCGATAAATAAGTCAACTAATTTTTTTTGTTTAGCTTGTCTTTCCTTATCACTCAAGCCGTCACTTGCATTTCTAATTCCTCTTGCAATTTTCTTTTCAAATAATTCTTGCGACTCTGAAGTGTTATCAGGCAATATTTCCCAATTAGTCTTAAGCTCTTCTAAATAAGCAAATAAAAATTCTTCAATTTCTTTCGGAGTCATACCATTGAAATCAACATTGTTTAAATCAACAACTTTTATCTCTGGATGGTTTTTCAAGAAGTACTTATACCAATCATATAACTGTTTTGGCGTTATTTCGTAATCTATTAGTTTGTTGGAATGTAGCTCATCAATTTTCAAAGGTAATACTAATAAATCATTATCTTTTCTACTTGTATCATCTCTAAAATATTCAGATACAAAAAGAATATTCTTTTGGCATTCATTAGATGTCTTAGCTACTTGTGCTTCAATAAAGTATCTATAAGCTAAATACAAGTTAAACTTCTCACAGTCTAAGTACTCACAATTTAAATCTATAGAATTTTGCATGAAAACATCTCGTAGTTTTGTGTCTCTATATTCTTCAGCCATTCTAATTTTTTTAACACAGTCTTGAATATATTCAGGAAATGACATTTTATTAAGATATCTTGAGTTACTTATTGCTCTCCTAATAGCTTTTTCTGTAACACCTTTGTCTCCATTTCGTTCTAACATATTTTTTACATATTCTTCTTGAAAAAGGAATTTTTCCATTGGTTCCTTAAAATAAAATGGTCTTTCCGATGTACTATATCCTTCAGCAATAGTGCAATATGCTAGGTATTGTTCATACGCATCATATATATCTGGAAAATGAGCTTCTAATTTCTTTTTTGATTTAATGCTTTCTAATAATTTAATTCTATCTTCATGTTCTTCAGGACTGTGGCAATTTAAAATGTTTGGAAGATTAGAAAAATAACAAAGTCTTTTCTCTAATGTTTCTTCATCAAGTAATATTGTCATTACTGGACAAATAAAATATAATTCATTAACTCCAATTAGTTTTTCTATAGCCTGCTCGCAATCAAGATATGTCTTTTTTAATCTTCCTTCTAATGCCGTCTTATCGCTGGAAAAATTTAATAAATCTTCAACAAATAGAATGGCCTCTAGTTCTAACGGAATTCCCGAATTAATTATTTCTGATATATTTTTCATTTTTTATTCTCTCCATCTCTTTGGTTACTCAACACTAATTTTTTTACCGTTTCTGCATTAATAGATCCACTTTGAGAATTTATAATATCGGCAAGTCTTCCCTGCCAATCTCTTCGGTGATATTTTCTTATTACCCTTGGATGCTTTATAAGTTCTGCTTTACTATAGTGGCTCAAAACATAAAAGTCTTTTATATCCATTATATATATAGCTTCTGAATCGGCATATTTACCTCTACTCTTATCTTCGTAATATTTATCTAGTATTACTTTGCCATTTGGATATGCATAGCCAACATAACCGTCAAAAGTATTTTTACCTACGAAAGAATATAAATATGACGTGCTACCATAAAATGTTTTTTTCTCAATATACAAATCTAATAATTTGCTTTCTTTTTCTTTTTTTTCTTCTTCACTAACATCACTTGTTGTTCTCTTTATTCCACTAGTAACACGTCTATCAATAATCTTATCCTGTAAATCTCTGTCCTCTGGAAGTAATTCCCAATTTAATTCTAAATCTTTCATATAAGCTGAATAAAAATCGGTAACTTCTTTAAGCGTCATACCAGCAAAGCTAACTTGACTAAAATCTACAACCTTGGCGTCTGGGTTATTTCTTAAGAATCGTTTATAACGCTCATACAAACTTTTTGGAGTAATGACTTGTTTTCTCTTATTGATGTGATTATCGCTATCATCTATTTCTACTTCTATACTAAGTGAATCATTATCTTTTCTTGTTCTATCTGTTTTAAAGTAATCAGTTAAATAGCTTACAAAATTCTCGGAATTTTGTCCATTAAACCTTTCCATTTCGCACATAAATCTATGTGCTATATATAATTCAAATTTATCTAAATCAAAGAGTGTATCATCAAATCCTATACCATTTTTCACACAAAAGCTGTCAATTGAGTCCTCATTTTCATCAAAAGCGATTATCTTTTTAACACAATCATCTATATATTCATAAAATGTCATTTTTCTGTCATATCTTTTACTATTAATGGCAGAATAAACAAATGATTCAGGTACACCTAACTTTTCTGACACCGTCTTAGTAAATTGCTGTTGAAATGCGATAGTATCTCGCCTATTGGTTATATGACGCTTTCTCATTAAGCTTTGATAATCTTCATATAAAAGATTACGTGTTAAATAATAATCGTATGCCTGATAAATCAATGGAAATTTCTTTTTAAGTGACTCCTTTGATTTAATATTTCTCAACTCCTCTAGTCTAGCTTCATATTCATCATAAGAGCTGCATTGAAGAATACATGGAATATTTGAGAAAAATGTTATTACTTTTTCCAATGTTTCCTCATTAGAACATAATGTTAAAATATCTCGTGCAAAAGACATTTCACACATACCTATTGTATTATTGACAAAAGAATCAAAGGCTTCCTTATTTTTTCTTATAACCTCATTTAATTTTGCTTCATCTTTACATATACTTAATAAGTCATCCCAATATATACATATTGGTGTTAAAACTGGAACACCAGAATTTATTATTTTTGTTATCCCACTCATCTTGAACCTCTACTCTCAGAATTTTATTTTAATTCCATTAAATAAATATCACATAAAATTAACAAGCCGATTATATCATAATTTAACTGCAATAGCAAGAAACTTTTACTATCACTTCTTCCTACTTTAAATAGAAAAGTTTTTATAATAAAATGTCTATAGAACAATTTGCAGTAGATATATGTATATATAAAAATAATTACTTTACATGGATATAATCTGATAATTAGGAAAAAATTAACTTTTACTTGTTGTTGGTAATTTAATAGGATAAAATTGTATAGGAAGGTGAAAATATGAAAACATTTATTATTGGCGCAGGAAGTGATTTAGGAGTACATATTGATGGTGCTCATCTTGGACCTATCCAATTATTAAATGACTTAAAAAGCTTCTATCAAGGAGAATCTATTCTATTTACGCAAAAGGAAGATATTATTAAAAGTAGAAACCTAAGTGATAGAAGAAAAAATGAATATGATATTGAAAAATTTAATACTGATATATACAAAGCTATATTAGAAAAAACAAAGGATGACTATTTTCCTATTCTTATAGGTGGAGATCACTCGGTTGCTATTCCCTCTGCACTTGCCAGTGCAAAAAAATATGAAGATATTGGAATAATATGGATTGATGCCCATACTGACTATAATACATTTGAAACAACTATAACAGGTAATATTCATGGTCTTCCCTTGGCAGCAATCACTGGGTACAAATGCAATGAACTTAGATATTATCATGATGGAAAAATTATTCAACCAGCAAAATGTGTTATCGTTGGAGCTAGAAGTATAGATGAGGCAGAGAAAGATAATTTACGTTATGCAGGAGTTACTTACTTTTCAACACAAGATATAAAAGAACGTGGCGTTAAGGCAGTAATGGATGATGCCTTTAAAATAGCCGGTTACAAAACAAGTGGAATACATATAAGCTATGATTTGGATGTTATTGATCCAGAAGTAGCGCCTGGTGTTTCCGTTCCTGAACTTGATGGTATTTCTGAAGACGATGCAATGACAATTAATGAAGAAATAATAAAACATATGAAAGAGATAGTGTCTTTCGATTTAGTAGAGTTTAACCCCCTTCGTGATATTGAGAGAAAAACTGAACAAATTTCAATTAATATATTGGCACAAATTATCAGTGCTGTTACAAACAAAAGTAATTATAAAAAAGAAAATTATTAGAGATTAATACAAAATACTTTTAAATCTCTAATAATTTTTTTTCTCAAAAAATTTAGCATTTACTTTTATCCCATTATTTGAATCGCTGTATTGTTCATCAAGCTGCGATTCTATCAAAAATATAGTTTGTGGAATATTCTTCTTATTAATTTTAGAGTCTGATTGCATCCATATATTTTCAAATTCTTCAGAACAATGTGGTCTAGAAGATAAAATCGGCTTTATAGTAGAATCCCTATCTATAAATAAAGAAAAGTATTGTCGTGATTCACTTAACTTACCATCATATAATAATACTTTACCAGATTCCTTATGTTTTAATCCTATATACTCACTGTCCTCTAGTGCTTTTACAACCGATACATATTCATCTAATTCATGAAGTTTAATTGGTCTTTCAATAACAAAGCCATTAAAATAACCTACAGCTACATAAGCCCCATCTCTTTTTATAATCCTAAAAAAAGTATGATTATCATCTCTATATCTTAATGATGTTTTTATAAACAAATTATGCTTATTAGTATAAATATAATTACTAAATACTGACTCAATAATAAATTTATCATTCAAAAAATTAGCAAATGAAATATTACTTAGTAACGCAATAGAAGAACTACTTATAACCCCAGCTTTATATAGACCTAATAAATGTAATATTTTTTTTAATTGCTTATTCATATAGTCTATTTCAGCAGCAGCATCTTTTTTTGATAACTTATTTATTGCACTATGATACTTTGCCAAAACATCATAAAATATTTCAAAGACATCAATTTGTCCCATTATTATCTTCCTTTACTATTTATAAATTTAAAAAACAGAATTTTTTAATTATAAATTATGTCATATAAATTTTTAATTGTTTTTATTTATTGTATAACCAGTAGGCTTAGAAGAATATTTCCCATATTCACTATCTAGTTGTGATTCTATAGCGTCTAAGATATATTCTTTGCTTTTATCAGTATATTCACTCTTAATAGGCCTATTATAAGCTCCACTATTAACTAGAAATGGACACATAGATACATAGGGACTTAAAATTCCGTTCTTTTCACAAAGAGTAAAATATTTTTGAGGGGCTACTTCGCCACTATATAAGACATTTGAATAACTAGGTATATCGGGAACACCAATATATTCAGACATATCTAAAGCGTTACTAACTGAAATGTAAGAATCCAAGTCCTCAAATGATATGTCCCTTTCATATTTTTTGCCATGATAATATCTTATTGCTCGATACCTATCACCATTTTTTTCAAGCCGATAATATGGTTGATGATCACTAATAGATTCTGGATTTATTTTAAGTTATGACTAGTTACCTCTCCTTTATTTCTTTTAACTGCTTCTATTATAAGCTTATCTTGTAAAAAATCATCAAAAGTTATCCGTTTAATAATTGAATTGCATTACTGCTAAGGTACCCATCATTAAATTCTTCAAGTAGCTGAACTATTGTTGACAATTGTTTATTTATGTATCTAACTCTTTTTTTATTTGAATCAATACTTTCTACCATAGCATTATAATAAGCAATTAACACTGATAAATACACATCTGCTGCACTTTCTCTCTTCTCCAGAAATTTCCTCCGTACAAATATTTATTTTATCATAAACAAAATACTATTCAAGTCATTTTGTTTGTTTAATCAATCCCATTATCTTATTACAACCAAGAGATATTTCTTCAAATACTTTATCAAAGTTATTAGTATACCAAGGGTCCTCTATATCCTTATCCAAAAGTTTTATAACTCGAGCATTAGTACCTAATATAAATTTTACTCTATTTATTTGATATTCCTCCATACAAATAAATATATCAAAATTTTCTAAATCAGATTTTTTCAATGCATGTGAATAATGATTACTAAAAGGTATTCCTTTAGTAATAAGTATATTTTGAGCTTTTTTATACATTGGATTATTTTCTTCTTCGCCAGATAAAGCCCTAGATTCTACTAAAATATCTGTTATATTTTCTTTGTTTAATTTATCTTTTAAAATATATTCTGCCATTGGAGA
Organism: uncultured Erysipelotrichaceae bacterium; assembly: GCA_902803685.1. The sequence goes on along the minus strand of CADCQR010000007.1, from coordinate 6,851 downwards.
CCTACAAATGTTTCCTAAGCAAATAAAACAAATTCTTTTACTATACATGTTTATATACACCATCCATTATTGAATATAAATAACACTCAACATCTTTTTTAGTTTTTTCATGAATAAATTCTTTATATCCATTTAATTGTTTTAAATAATTATCATCTGAAATATCTTTTAATTTATAATCAATTATTATCATTTTATCAGAACTTTCAATTAACAAATCGATTATACCATGAGAAGTTATATTATCTTTTTTATAAATAAACTCATATTCTTTATACATTTTATTGTTAATATTCTTCTGAATTAATTCAGAATTTATAAAATCCATTATTTTTCCTTCTAAGTATTTATTAATATTACTGTTAGATAAATCTGGTTCTTTGAAGTCTATATACTCTAATATTTCGTGCATCTTAGTACCAAAGTCTTTAGCATTTTTTTCCTCTTTAGTTATTAATTTTATTTCTTCTTTAGAATACTTTGAATTTTCAACAATCTCATTTTCAATATTTATTTCTTCTATTTCAAGTTCTGATTCTTCTTTCTTTAATACTTTATCAGTATTTGTTATATTCTGATACTCTTTAGTAGCTTCAGATAAAGTTTCTGTCTCAAATTCACTAATATTAGGATATATACTTTTAAATATATCCAAAAATCTTGTATATTTAATCCTTTCATATGTTGGAACTATATCTGTAACAAATGGATATTCTTCATCAATTTTTGGTATTACAAAAATCATTTTTTCTTTAGCTCTAGTTACTGCTACATATAAAAGTCTAATTCTTTCTGATATTTCTTCTTTTTTAGTATTTACTTTTAAAAGAGCTTTTAAAATTGTATCCTTATAAAATCTATCTACTTTAGGTAAGATAAGTCCATATTTATTATCATAAATAATTTTTTCTTTTAATTCATTAGTATTAAATTTATCTTGAAACCCTGCAAAATAACAAATTGGAAATTCTAATCCTTTAGATTTATGAATAGTCATTATTTTACAGCTGTTTGAAGATACACTGTTAACATTAAATTTTAAGTCATAGGAGCCATCAAATATATTATCTAAGTATTCTACAAATTCATAGATAGTATTACCAGACACCTCGTAACTTTGAACCAAGTTATAGAAATATTCTACTCTTGTCATAAATGATTTTACATTTCCGATAGTTATCAAATTCTCATCATAATTAAATTCTTCTAATAATAATTTTAAAAATTGAGAAGGTGCCATTATATCCAAGAAACTAGAAAGATTTTGACACTTTTTGTATAACTCAGTTTCTATAAATTTATTGTCTACAAAATAATCAAATATTTGAGAATCTGCCATTTTATATAAATAACTTCTACAAACTGATGTAAAACTATATTTAAATTGTACTCCGTAATCATTATTCTTTATACATATTAATAGTTTTAAAAGACTCTTTAATACTAAGACATCTTGATCTTTAAGTAATGACTCTTCTTTCAATATAGTCATAGGAATACCTAAATACTCAAATACTTTTTTATATAAATCAAAGTTTTTACTTCTATCCAATAATATTACAAAATCAGAGTATTGAATATCTCTTAATATTCCTTCATCTTTATCAAAAACTTGGTATTTTGTATTTATCTTATTTATAATATCTTTTCCTATTATAAATGCTTCCTCTTCGTCTCTTGTTATGTTACTTTTCTTGTCCAAATTATAAGTTAATAATTCAAAGTTATAATTTTGAGGTGTATGTCCTTTTTCTTCATATGTCATATTTCCAAAGACCATTCTATGACTAACTTTATAATCAGCACCACCTATATCATCATCCATAAATAGATCAAAAAGCAAATTAATATTGTCTAACACTTCTCTTCTTGATCTGAAGTTCTTTAATAAGTCTATTTTCATACCATTTATATTTTGACTATAAGAATCATACTTATTTTTAAATATATACGGATTAGCATTCCTAAATCTATATATTGACTGCTTTATATCCCCTACCATATAAACATTATTATGAGCAATGAGGTTAATAAATGTTTCTTGTGTATCAGAAGTATCTTGATACTCATCAACAAGTATTTCATTAAAACTTTTACTTAATTCGTCTCTTATTTCTTTATTTTCTTTAACAACTTTAATTGCCATTCTAGCTATATCATTAAAATTAAACTGTTCTGTTTCTAACTTGAACTTTTCTAGTTTGCTATCTAATTCTTTGATAATATCCATTATGACAATAGCATTACTCTTAGTCGTCATAATTTCTTCTTTCATTTCATCTAATGAAGGATATTTAGCATATTCTCTTATTTCTTTTATTATATCAGCAATTGCTGTTTTAACTCTTTTACCTTCCGCATCAGAATTTTTAGGGACGGCTGGCAATGACTTAAATAATAGTCCTTCCAAAATACCAGCATAATCATTAGCATTCAGTAACTTATACAATGTATCTTCAACTTTTGTTATATAATCGCCATCAAAGTAATTTGCTAGCTCTAATAAAAGTTCCTTAATATTTCTTATTTTATTAAAGATAAGTTCTACATATTCATTAATGTAACCATTTATTTTAGAATCAGTAAATTCTATTTTAAAGAAATCATTAAGGTATTCTGTTTTATCATATTTTAATTCTATTTTTTTATATACATTATTAATATATCCGATTAACTCTTTATCATCTTTTAAGCAGAAATCTTCTATTAGCTTAGAAAATTCTAAAGTTGGATTTTCATAATATCTATTTAATATATTTTCAAGAATTTTTATCTTTTCTAAAGAAATTATTACTTCATCTGTTATTTGTACATTATTAGTAATATTTAATTTTGTATGATACTTTTTTACTATCGATAAAGAAAATGAGTCAAATGTTGTTATATAGGCACCATCTATTAGGTTTGCTTCTTCTTTTAGTGTCTCATCTGAATTTATTTTCTTTCTAATTCTTTCTTTCATTTCAGCAGCTGCTGCATTAGTAAATGTTAAAACTAGAAGTTCGTTTATATGAATCCCTTGCCTTAGTTTTCTAAGTACTCTTTCACTTAATACAGCGGTTTTCCCAGAACCAGCACCAGCGGAAACGATAATATTTTTACCTTCTTCATTAATAGCTAATAGTTGTTCTGGTGACCACTTCATCTTTCCCATTATTCTTCACCTCCCAAAAAAGATAAATCCTCTACTTTGTTTAGATAATTAAGATCTTTTTCTTGTGTAAAGCAAATATCTTTAAATTCACAAAATTCACATGATATATTCTTTCCATTATAGTATTTTGGATTTATAGAGAAATCCCCATCTAAAATATCATCTGTAACTTTATTAATAATATTTTGAGTATAGTTAAACATTCCATCCAATGTCTCTTCATTAATTAGCTTGCTATAGGTGCCAAAACCTTTTTCTTCAGTATAACTCATACTTTTTATATACTCACTCTTTTGATAAGTTGTATCAAATAATTCTAATATACTAGTATTATCTGTTGAATATCCTTGAAGTTTCAATCTATCTTTAGTTAACTTTTGATATTCTTCTTCCGTAGAACATGTTGGATAATTAAATAAAATATTTTGATAATATATCCCAGCAAACTGTGGTCGTTTAAATAGTGAAGAGTTTTTTATTAAATAAAGGTAAACTGGTAGCTGCATATGAAGTCCATATTTCATTGGTTCAATATTTGTATCAATAAATCCAGATTTATAATCAATAATACTATAATATGTATCTTCAATTTGTTCCCGGTACATAATTTTATCAATAATACCCTTAAAAATAACTTTTATTTTCTTATCTTCTATTGGAACAATTATTTTATGTTCAAGTAACTCTTTATCAAAACCAGTAATAAGTTCCTGCTTTTTTAAAGAAGCTAATAAGTCTTCTAAATCTTTTTTTATTTTTATTAACAATAATCTTTCTTTAAAAGATAACTCCCTACTTTTTAAATAATCATTATATTCCTTTTCAAAATTAAAATTAGGATTCTTATATAAAGATAGAATCATATGATACATACTACCAATAAAATTAGGAAACTTTTCTTCAAAAACTGATAAATTTAAGACATGTTTTAAATAATATTTAAATTTACATTCACAATAATCATTAATGGAAGAGTAAGACAAAACCAATGGTTCTTTTATATTACTTATATATTTATCGGTGTTAATACCAGTAAAAGTATTATCATATAATTTGTATGGTATTTCATAAGAATTATTTAATTTTGTTAAGATTGAGTCTATTTCACCATATTTATAAAATAAATCTAGTTTTTCAGCTAACACTATCTTGTTATATTTATTAGATTTATTATAATTATTATCCATAGGCTGAACTTTTTGTAAATTTAAATCACTTATTAACGATGATGGATAGAAAGTACTAAAGGGACTCTTATATTTAAAAGATAAATATAAATTCTTAATATTAGAAAGAATGTATATAAGAGCCACTTTCTTTCTCGTATTCTTTTCATTAGTCGTATATAACTCTAATTCTTTTTTACACGCATCATTTAAATATTCAATATCCTTTTCTAATTTTGGTAATATATCTTGATTAAATCCCAATACAAAAACATACTCATCATCAGCTATATCTCTTTTAAAAATATCTATTACATTAATTGCATTTTTCTTTTTTATAAAATCTAAATTAGTAGACTTCAATTTATCAATTAATATCTTACGATAAGATTTCTTTGTTTTATCAAGATGAACTAATGAATTAACAATATTTATGAGTTTCTTATTAATACTTAAATAAGCTGTATCATCTATATTAAGAATATTATTATCTAAATAATCTTTAACTACTTTAGTAGAATATATAGAATAATTCATATTTAAATTTATAGGGATATTATAATACTTAAATAATCTATCAATAGTATATAAATAGTCAGTAGAAACATTAGCTATAAATATCTTATTTATAGCAACTCCTTTTTTTAGTAAACTCAAAATATTTAAACAGACATTATTAACTTCATCTTCAAGGGTATTACATTCTACAACAACTTTATCTAATGTAGTTATTGGTATATCTACTTTACAGTTAAGAGCTTTTTCTTCATATAAATCTAAATCATAATAATTTTTAACTACTATTTTCTTATTTTTAATATAATCTTTAAATAAATTATTTTCTATTAATAAATTATTATTGTATAATTCTATCTTTAGTGATTTTAAATTATTTATTTTATGGTCTTTATAGTTCTTATTAATATCTATAGAATACATACTCTTTAAATATACTTTACAGACATCTATATTGAAATTATATTTATCCATTAAGTATTGAATAGTTTTTTCATCATATGAGTAATAATAATTACTGATATACTCATCTTTATTCATAAATTTTATGTTTAATAAATCATCTCTATTAGAATATTCTTCTAGTAATTTTTCCTTAGTATCATTAGGACATATTATAAGTGTATTTTCCATCTATCTCACCAAGAATATTATATATATTTTTTGTACTTTTCTCAATCAAAAGAAAAGTTCATAACAAAAAAGGTGATTTAAAGCCCAGCAAAGTTGTAAATTTATTAAATCATAACCCCACTAAAGGATGCTGTTTTCTTATTTCTCTAGACTCAACAGAAGACAGCGACTATTTAATCTTTGATTCCACTAAAAGTTGTAGAGTGATTTTTTCTAATTAAAGTCAATTGAGTAGAGTAGAAAACTTTAATTAAATTAAAATTTTCCTCCCCTCTCACACCACCACATCGTGCCGTTCGGCAATGGCGGTTCAATCTATAAGTCTATTTCAAGCTAAATAATAGTCTAGGGCGAAGACTAATCCTCTGCGTCCTAGCTTTTTATTTGGATTTTGTAATCCTTCTTTTGTTATTGCATTTTGTAAAACTTTTGAATGTGAGATAAACATATAGCCTTTTCTACAATATGCTAACCCTCTTGCTTCATCAATGGAATATCCGCATTTTACTAAATTTTTAATTTGTTTCTTTGGTTTCTTCCATTGTCTCCATATAACCATTCTAATTCTAGCACGTAGGTGTTCATCTGTTTCCTTAAGAAATGTTTTCATTTTTGATATTCTGAAATAATTTACCCAACCTCTGATAGCCCAGTTTAGTTCTTCGAACCTTTTGTCTAGTGATATGCTTTTTCTTCGATTTGTTAATTTCTTCAATGTTCTTTGAAATTTCTTTTTGCTGTCTTTATGAGGTGTACATTCCAATTTTTTCATTTTACAAAATCCAAAACCTAAACATTTTAAATCCTATGGTGTGCATACTTTGGTCTTTGTTATATTAACTTTTAGTTTTAGCTTACTCTCAATAAATTTAGTTATTGATGTCATTACCCTATTGGCCGCTTTCTCACTTTTTATTAAAATTATTGTATCATCTGCATATCTTGTAAAATGTAAATTTCTTGCCTCTAATTTTTTGTCAAGTAAATTTAGCATGATGTTTGATAATAGAGGTGATAAAGGACCTCCTTGTGGTGTTCCAATTATTGTTTCTTCATAGTTACCTTTTACCATTACACCTGCTTTGAGAAATTTATTGACTAATGATACAACATTTCCGTCTTTTACAACATCACTTACTAGTCTTAATAATCTGTCGTGTTCTACATTATCGAAGAATTTTTCTAGGTCAATATCTACTATCCATTCATATCCGTCATTCATATATTCTAGTGCTTTTATTATTGCTTGTTGACAACTTCTTTTAGGTCTAAATCCATAGCTATACTCACTAAAATATGGTTCAAACATTGGAGCTAATACTTGCACCATTGCTTGTTGGATAATTCTGTCTAGTACTATCGGTATTCCTAGTTTTCTTGTT
>CADCQR010000006.1 GCA_902803685.1 uncultured Erysipelotrichaceae bacterium | reverse complement strand
TCGTCAACAAACAGTATTGTTATCATTTTTAATATCACCTATCATTTTCACTAGTTTTTCTTTCCACTCATTATTTACAGAAGAGTATATAACGATACCTATATAATTGTCAAATTTGGATTTGCATTCTTCATCAATCATTTTTGATGTTTTTTGAATTTCTCCTTCTCCAAATATTTCATATTGAGTGACAACAATTACAGGTGTCGTTATTTCTTTCCTTCGCATTTCTCTTAGAATAGCAATTCCACCAAAAGGATTAAAACTTGAAGATTCTGAAGAACTAAAAACCGGTAAACTCATATCAAGAATTATTAAATCATACTTACTGGATCTCAAATCCAACAAACCCGGATTAATGGCTTCCTCCTCAGAAATAATAAAGGTTTTATCAATACTTAATACTAACTCTTTTATGTTTTTTTTCTTGTAATTATCATCATCAATAATCAAAATACTATTAATCATTCAGAAATCACCTTGCTAAAATGAAGTTCAATTCTAAATATATTTTCATTTCTATTTATGTAGAACATACTATTAAGTTGATTGTGGGAATCCATTATATGCATTATTTTATATAATCCCATTCCTCCTTCTTGCCGAACATTTAATTCACGATATTTTTTGTTTTCATAATCTAAATTTATTCTCTCTATAGTATCATCCAATTTAGCAGCATTTATACTTTCATCTATGTTGTTTGAAAATAAAAGATAAAAGCTGTTGGTATCTTCTTTAAAATCACAATTAATCGTTAATTTTTTGAGATTATTCATATAATTTGAGTGAACAATTGCATTATTAAATATTATCAGAACAATGTCAACTAATTCCGCAAAATAATATCCCTTAATTTTTATTTTTACATCATCATTAACCGAAACATCCACCATTTCAAATCCTGTAAATAGGTTTTTATCAATTTCAGCACAGGTTTCAATTAATTCGCCGAAAGAAAAAGATTCCCAATCATTATAGTCTGATAAAACAAACCAATTGGCTATTCGCTTCAATTCCGTCTGAACGTCAGTTTTACAGGTAATGATTTTCCTTTCGATATCTTTTTGGGTATTTGTATCATCACAATAGTTTTTAATCGAATTAATTAATCCATCCAACTCATTTATTAGATTATTCTCCAACTCTTTGATTTTCTCACGACGAATGAAAGCTAAATATTCATTAGTTTTTTCAATAAGATAATTATTTAAAATTTCAATCGCTTCATCAGCAGATATTCGTTGTTTAAAAATAACAATCTCAAATAATCTCAAAATATCAGTTAAGTCATATCGATAGTCAAAAACTGCTCCTTCAATTGGTGTATCTACAAATACTTTTAATGTGTTTTTTACAAAATAATCCAATATTTTGTTTATACTCGAATTAAATCGACTCAAAAGATCAGTTACATTATTATCTAATTCACCAGATAGGATATATTTGTTAAAGAAATCATTCTTCCCGTGTCCGTTAACGACCATATCATTATCAGAAAAAGCTTTCAAAACTTGATTTGTTAATGTACCGTGTCTCACCCTTGTGCTTAATGAAATATCAAGTCCAGAATTCCCAAAACAAAACTCTTTGCAGTAAATACCGTATATATTTTTAAGAATATCTACTTGACGATCAATCAACTTAACAAACTGATCAGGTTGATTTTCGCTTTCTATCTTAATCATAACCGGAATAGTATTATTAAACAGATCAACTTGTTCATTTATAATGTCAAAGCAAGATTTTCTTAATGAATCCTCGTTAATAATTAGCTTACACTCATTTATCCTTTTTAGTTTCTTTCTTAACATTCGTCGTTTAGTAATATCTTCGATTTCATCCATTAGAATCTTCTTTTCGTACGCCTGTTGTTCAATTAGGTGTTCTAATATTCTGATTCTATATTTTTCAGCTTCTTCTGTAGATGAAAAAAGCAAATATATAGTAGTAAGTCTCTTAATCTTACATATTTCATATAAAAAATAATGTTTTATCTCATCATTAGTATTTATTTGATTAATAATATCAATTGGATACTGTTCAAAAAATTCATCAAACAAATCAAGGAAACAGTCATCCATTATTCCTTCCATATTAGAATCTATGAAAACATAACATATTTCATCCAGAGACAGATGCTTTTTGTCCTTATATTTTTTTGAAATGTATTCTATTATTGGTTTTACTTCCACAGTATAAACCAATAGCTTATTTTCGATAAATGAATTAACCAATAAATTTGTAGCTTCTTCTATATTTGCGTTATAAAGCCTTTCAAGACATAACGAAACAAAACATTCTTTGAAGTATATTTGTGAGATTTCATTATAACCCTGTATATTATGACTATTATATTGCTTTAAATAATTACTAATTATATCATAATCATAATTCTTAATCTTCGATGCAAACGGCATAATAGAAAGATTGTTTGAATTGTCTATGTAACTTTTAAATGTATTGTCAATAGATGTTGAGTATAATTGTTCTATATCATAACCTAAATCAAAGTTTGCTACCAAACGCAAGAACACAGAAATACCTTTATGAAATGCAAATGTTCTCAAGAGACGAGCTATTGCAGCAAGCCTATAAATTGCATTAATGGCTTCTTGTTCATTTCTTTTTAATACTGTCAACATCAATTCTACTATCATACAATATATAACTGATTCTGAAGGCTCAGGATGTTCTCCTATTAGCAGATATGATATGGAAGTTAAGATATATAAACTAATAGAATCATAATTCGTATTATCAATACTGTAAAAATTGTTTATTACTGTTGAATAATTAGATTCGTTAAAGCTTTCTATATATTCCTTACCTAAATCATCATCCTGTTTGTTTGGAATATTTATTGTGAAATCATTAATATCGTGCAAATATTCTTTACACATTTGGTATAATGGTTTAATTTGATTTTGAGTAGTAAAAACCTCATTTAAAAAATCGGCTGTACACAAATACATATCAATTAAAGATAAATCCAATGAAAAAGCAAATATATCCTTCCACTCAAAATCTGTTTTAGGAACAGATATAGCTAAAACGTACTTTAGAAAGGTTTCAAATTTTTCACCGATTCTCACATTTCTAAAAAGTGTTTTCATTTGTTTGAGATAATAATCGTGTCTAACACTAACTCTATTCTTTAGAGCAAATATTGAGAAATACGAATTATTTTTAAGATCATCAAACTCTTGTTCTGAATCAACCACCTCTTGATTTAATGAGTAAAGTATAGAAACACAATCAATAAGCCAAAGAGAAACACCAAACTGCTCACGCACTTGCTTCAATACTTTACTGGCAGAATCATAATTCTTTACTAGAATATTGTGTTCAAACTCCTTTTTTCGCAATAGAAAACTATTTATCTTATCTTTTTCTAAACTTGATAAAGCAGAAATAAAGGCTACTATTTTTTCTGTGCTAAGGTTTTCTAAATCTAATAAACCACAAATTGTGGTTTTAAACTCAGTTGGATATAGTGGATATGCTTTAATATTATTCACAAAGGCATTCTGACGATAACACAGTTTAAGACATCTTAAATATCCACTACCATTATCTGCTTTCAAGTATTGAGCAAGATTATTACAAATATTTCCTCGATTATAAAGAATATTCAAATAATATGTGTTTGCATTCATTTCAACTAACCCCAAATATAATTCAACAACTAATTAAACCAATACCTTATTCCATATTGAAATATTAAAAACTCTCCGGCACAAGAGCAAGTTTGTTAATCGATTCGTGTGCTCTTGCTAAAGAATCATAGACAACCAAAACGTCATCGGAATCCCACGTTCTTAATGACTTGGCATCAATTACGCCTTCGCTCTCACGGATGATTTTAGCGAGCTGTTCTTCATCGGCAACAGCAACAACCGCCTGCACAGCGGCATTGCTCTGCGCCTTCTTC
>CADCQR010000005.1 GCA_902803685.1 uncultured Erysipelotrichaceae bacterium | reverse complement strand
AACCTTTTGTATCAACAATGAGCATATTTTTATAGTGCATACTATTTATATGCTTTTTTTTGTGTTACAATATATAAATAAGGATAGGTGGTTTTATGGATCTAATCAGAATAAAAAATGTAGAGAAGAAATACAAAAATGGAGTTACGGCAATCTATGACTTAAGCTTAGCAATAGAAAAAGGTGCATTTGTTTTTGTTATTGGTGGATCCGGAAGTGGAAAGAGTACACTTATTAAAATGCTTTATCGCGAAGAAAAGCCTACCAAGGGCCAAATTATAGTTGGTGGCCTCGACGTTGCAAAACTAAGAAATAAAAAGGTCTATAAACTAAGACGAAAACTTGGGATAGTGTTTCAAAACTATAGGTTATTAGAAAAGCAAACGGTATATGAAAATGTAGCTTTTGCATTAGAGGTTATTGGCGCACCAAGGGATGAAATTAGACATAAGGTTTTAAAAGCTTTAGAAGATGTAGGATTAAAAAATAAAATACATAATTATCCCGATCAACTATCGGGTGGAGAACAGCAAAGAGTAGCTATAGCTAGAGCAATAGTCAATGATCCTAAATTGTTGCTTTGCGATGAGCCAACGGGAAATCTAGATCATGAGTTAAGCATGGAAGTTATGCAGGTGCTAGATGACATTAATAAGAATAGAGGAACAACAATTATAATGGCAACACATGATAGGGATATAGTTAATAAAATGAAAAAACAAGTTATTACATTAAAAGATGGACATCTAGTTAATTATAAAAAGAAAGGAACATATGATGATGAAGCTATTTAGAATGTTAGGTAGGAGTATTAGAGATGCACTTAAAAGCGTTATAAGAAACTTTAGTCTTTCATTGGCATCAATATCTTGTATTACAATAACGCTTATAATTGTAGCAATAGGAATATTAACATCTTTTAATGTTCAAAATTTTACTAAAGAAATAGAAAAAGATCTAACTATCGTTGTTTTTGTTGAAAGAGATGCTGATAAAAATGATATTGAGACAATAAAAGAAGAATTAAAAAAAATCAAGAATATTGATTCTATCGAATTTAAAGATAAGATAAAAGTAAAAGAACAAATGCAAGAAGAGTCTGAAGTGTTTAATGCTGTTCTGGAAAATTGGGAAGATGATGAGAGCCCATTAAAAGACACTTTTCAGATAAAAGTAAAAGATGCCGAAAAAATCAGAAATACTGCTGAAAAAATAAAAAAAATAGGTAAGATATCTGTTGTTAATTATGGAGAAGGAATGGTAGATAAGATGATTTCTGCATTCTCTTCTATAGAAAAAGCAACCTTTGCTGTAGTAATTGCATTAGTTGTTGTTACTGTGTTTTTAATAATTAATACTATCAAATTAACAATAGATGCAAGAAAAAAAGAGATTGGAATTATGCGATTAGTTGGAGCTAGCAACTTAACGATAAAAACGCCGTTTGTTATTGAGGGTATGATACTTGGTTTGTTAGGTGCAGTAGTTCCTGTTATATTTACAACGTATGGATATTTATGGTTTTATAATCGCTATGAAGGACATATATTTACAGAACTCATAAAATTAATAGAACCAGAACCATTTATATATCAAGCGTCAGGAATAATTATTGTAATAGGCATAATAGTTGGCATGGTTGGTAGCGCCGGCGCAGTTAAGAGGTACTTAAAAGTATAATGAAAATAGTAAAAAAGATTGTTTGTATTACATTAGTTGCTTCTTTAACACTATGTATATTTAATGTTCCAATAAAAACTAATGCCAAGACTATCAAAGAATTTCAGGATGAGGTAAATAACTATACAGCTCAACTTGAAGAAAAAAAAGCTAGGATAGCTACCAATGATGCCGAAATAGAAAAAATAAGAATTAGAATTTCTGAGATTGAAAAAGAAATAAAATTTGCTGAAGAAGAGATAGAGAAATTACAAGAAGCAATTGATGAGAGCAATAAAGAAATAGAAAAAAAGAGTGAAGAAAGCAAGAGAATAATTGAGTATTATCAAATATCAGATGGTAATAATATATACTTAGAATATGCATTTGGAGCGAAAACAATTACAGACATGATTTATCGCTTGTCGGTAATTGAACAGCTAACAGAATATAATCAACAAGTTATGAAAGAACTTGAAGAACTAATAAAAAAGAATGAGGAAAGACAAAAAGTTTTATCAGAAAAGAAAAAAGACTTAAAAAAGAAAGAAAATGAACTAGAGTCTGAAAAGGAAAGAATCAATGCTGACTCAAAATCTATAAAAGAAACTATGCCAGCGTTAGAAGACCAAATAAAAGCTGCAAAATCTAATGTTAATTACTACAAAAGTTTGGGATGCGGAGAAACCGAAGATATACAGGCGTGTCAGTATAGAATTCAACAAAGGAGTTCATCAACGTCCATTCCAAGTACTAATGGGTTTTATAGACCCATGGAATATGGTTATGTTACACAATGGTATTCTGGATATGGTGGCCATATGGGTGTAGATTTATCAAGCTCAAATAAATCGATAGAAATATATCCAATAGCATCAGGCCAAGTATTTAAAATATACACTGATGTGTATGGAGCGTTATGTGTAAAAATAAGGCACAATGTTGGTGGACAATATATATATTCAACATATGCACATTTAAGATCTTTTGGTAACATACGTGTAGGACAAATTGTAACTCCATATACTATGATTGGAAGGATGGGATCAACAGGTTGGTCTACTGGACCACATCTACATCTTGAAATTACAAGTTGTGATTGGAATAGCGGTGGTGGCTGTACTTGGTACACATATCAAAGAAGTACAATTAATCCAACAAGATATATATCGTTACCTAGTAGCTGGAATAATAGATAAATAACAAAAAATAACATAAAAGGAGAATTTATATGAAAATAAATAATCAAAAATTAGAAAAGGAAAGAAAATTTGACTTAATAGTCTTTGTAGTTGGAATAGTACTTATAGTTATTGCTTGTTTACTATGGAATGTTAAAGCTACAAAGATAAAAAGCAAATCTCAAGAAATAACATCACTACATGATATAATCATTTCTCAAAAAAGCCACAAGAATAAAATAAATCAAGCGACATCAGTAACATTGTACTATAATCCATATCAATTGACAGAAAATCAAAATAATGAAGCATACTATATAATTAGTGATGATAAGTATTACTATTTAGCAATCATGAGAAAATCTGATTATGATGAATTGCTAAAGAAAGGTATAGATAAAAATCCTACAGAAATAAAAGGAATAACAGCAGAAATAAATGATGAAGTAAAAAAATTTGCAATAGATGCATACAATAGTTCTGTAAGCGAAGACAAACTAAAATTAAATATAAATGATTTTGAAAATTACTTTGGTGATGTTTGCATTGATTTAACAAAAACAAAAGGTGATTTGGCATTGCCTGAAACAATAGGTTTTTGGGTTGCAAGCATCTTAGGTGCCATATTGTCTATTGCCGGAATATTGCAGTATATAACGTTCTACAATGAATTAAAGCAAAATCCAAATCTTAGTGCATTAGATCTTGAAAAAGAATTAAATAGTGATTCTATAATTGAATTTTCAAGAGCAAAAATAATATTTACGGAGAATTACTTAATTAATTATTCTGGGGTATTAAGAATTATTCCATATAAAGAAATATTATCCGCCTATACTAGTATTTTAAGACAAAACTTTGTAAAGACAGTTCAAACAATACAGATTTATACAAGCACAAATAAAAGAATATCTATTAATGCTATCAGTTTAAAAGATCAAGGAAATGATATAAAATATAATTCTTTAGCTGAATTTTATGCTGTATTAGCAGATAAAAATGACAAAATTGTTGTAGGATATCCACAAGCATATAAAATTATGACTGAAAAAAGAAAAGAATTTAATAAAAAATAAATAATCAATGGTAAATTTCTATTGATTATTTTTTTTGCGTGTAAACAAAAAAATGTTGACATGCGCTTTGAACTATGATATTATCTAGAAGAATTTGATTTGAAAGGAGTGAGAATATGATTTTTAGAATTTATTACAATTTTTTAGAAAGAGTAAACATAATGACTACGAGAATACAAATTATTCTCACTTGTTTTGCCATATAAAAATATATCGGCTATCAAAAAGGTCATTTTGTAATGACTTTTTTATTTTAGGAGGTGATTAGATTGAAAAAAGCAAAAAACTTTAGTATTTTACTA
The DNA here is from genome assembly GCA_902803685.1 of uncultured Erysipelotrichaceae bacterium. Next base: position 4,806 of record CADCQR010000005.1, on the reverse strand, counting down.
AACTATTTAAAACATGATAAATTAAAAATATTTATTTATATAATACTAGTACTATTAACATATCTTCCAGCATTGATGGCCGCATACCTATGGGGAAGAGCCATTGAGTATTTGCTATTGAAAAGTTATTATAGCTTTATTAAATATCTAGTTATTTGGGAAGGAATTTATATTTTGTGCTATAGTATCTTACAGATACCTAGGGATAAATTATATAATTATTTTGAACTTAAATTTATGAAAAATGTTTCAAGAGACATATATCAAAAAATTAACAATTTACCAGCCATTGCCTTTGAAGATATTGGAGTAGGAGAATTTATAAATAGGTTATACAATGATACTGATAGAGTTATGTCACTTTTAAATCAATTGATAAAATTGATATGTAAAGCACTTGTTGTAATTGTAGTTTTAGTTTTATCTTTCTATATTTCTTGGATATTAGGATTAGAAATATTGATATTTGCTACATTAATGGGATTTGTAAGTATGAAGTTCTTTCCTAAAATCAAGAAAACACAAGAAAATATAAAAAAAGAAACTGATAATTATGTTAAAGTTGCAACTGAGAATATTACTGGTATAAGAGAGATAAAAGCACTCGGAATAAAGAAAAATGTGGAAAATAATATTTTTAATGACTTAGATAATTTATTTACTAGTGAAAAGAAAATAAGATCATATGAAGTACTATATTACACACTAAATAATCTTTGCTACTTTATTTTACAATTTTTAATACTGTTAACAGCAGGAAAATTTTTTATAGAAGGAAAAATTGTTTATGCATTATTCTCTATGCTAGATTCATATATTTGGAGAATCGATGAAGTAGTAGAGTCTATATCAGATTTTGGTGTTAATTATAATAAAGTTACTGTATCATTAAAACGTATAGATGAATTAGTTAATAATAGATTATATAAAGATGAGCAATTCGGAAATAAAGAATTAAAAAATATAAAAGGGGTAATTGAATTTAAAAATGTTAAGTTTAAATATAGAGAAGAGGAAGAATATACACTAAAAGGACTTAATTTAAGATTAGAGCCAAATAAAAAAATTGCTATTGTAGGCCGCTCTGGTAATGGTAAATCAACACTATTTAATTTGCTTCTTAGATACTTTGATACAACAGAAGGAACAATAACCATCGATAACATAAATATTAAAGATTTAACAGAAGAATCATTAAGAAACAATTTATCAATAATAAGACAAGCACCATTCTTATTTAATTTATCAATACTAGAGAATTTTAAAATAGTTCAGCCTAATGCCACACTAGAAGATATTCGAAAAGCATGCAGACAAGCTTATATTGATGATTACATTATGTCTCTACCAGAACAATATGAAACTATTGTTGGTGAGGGCGGTATAAATCTATCAGGCGGACAGAAACAGCGAATTGCTATAGCTAGAACGTTGCTTTTGAATACAAAGATAATTTTATTTGATGAAGCAACTAGTGCCTTAGATAATGAGTCACAAGAATATATAAAGAAAACGATTGATAATTTAGTTAAAAATCATACAATAATAATTGTTGCCCACCGATTATCAACTATAGCTGATGCTGATATAATAAATATTATAGACAAGGGTAAGCTGTCTGCTAGTGGTACACATGAAGAACTATTACAAAATTCTGATATATATAAAAAATTATATTCCAAAGAATCAAATTCGATTGATGAAGCATAAATATATGCTTCATTTTTATGTTATACTGATAACGGTTGGTGATTATATGAAGATAATATCGTGGAATGTAGCAGGATTAAGAGCCTGCTTAGACAAAGGATTAGATAGATTCTTTTATCTAGAAAAAGCAGATATATATTGTTTCCAAGAAACAAAAATAACAGAAGAGCAAAATCCGTTTCATCCATTAGGCTATAAGGAGTTCTTATATCCAGCAGAAAAAAAAGGATATTCTGGTACTATGGTATATACCAAAATTGAGCCGATTAGCGTAAAGTATGGAATCGACACTCTTGAGTACGATAAAGAAGGCAGAACAATAACTTTAGAATTTGAAGATTTCTACTTAGTCAATTGCTACGTACCTAATTCTAAAAGAAATTTAGAACGACTTGACTCAAGAATGCATTTTGAAGAAATAATAAAAAATTATTTAAATAGACTTTCAAAATTAAAAAATGTTATATATTGTGGTGATTTGAATGTAGCCCATGAAGATATTGATATAAAAAATCCAGAAAGCAACCATTATTCTGCCGGCTTTACAAATGAAGAGCGAAATAAGATGACAGAATTGTTAAACTCTGGTTTTATAGATTCATATAGATATTATAATACAGTATCAAAAAAATACACCTGGTGGAGTTATATGCATCATGCACGAGAAAAGGACATTGGCTGGCGAATAGATTACTTTATTGTAAACAAAGAATTTATATCGCAGATAAAAAGTACAAAGATTTATACAGAAGTTTTAGGGTCGGATCACTGTCCCATTGGAATAGAAATATAATAAATTTATATGCAGGGTAGATTTTTGATCATTTAGTCGATATAATTAAGTAAAATAATATTAGAAGAGGTGTATATATGTATTGTTCAAAATGTGGTACGCAAAGTGGAGAAGGCGAAGCTTTTTGTGGTGTTTGTGGAAATAAATTACAAGATGTAATGCCTCCCACATTAACTTCAACACAGACAAATCAGGGGATTAATGAGTTTGGATATCAAACTCAAGGTAATAGTAGTGTACAAAATTATGATCCTAATTTGACAACATCAGTGTCGAACATGCCGAATTTTAATGACAAACAGAATATTAATAATTCTATTCCAAGTGCTCAGATGAATGGTAACTTGCATATACGACAAGGAAACGATAAAAAAATATCTACCAATGCCACAATCGGTTTAATTGTTGGTATCATCAGTTTGGTCTTATCCCTAGTGATTAGTATATTTGTCATACCATTAGCCATAGTAGGATTAGTATTTAGCATTTTAGGAAGAAAAGACGTAAAGGGTATAGTTGGAATAATTTTAAGCTCACTATCTATACTTATAGCTGTTGTATTCATAGTAATTGCCATTTTTATTACTTTCACACAAATAACTTCTTATCAGGGAGAATATTCTTGTACAGAATATAGTAGTGTAGATGCTTATAATGACAATGATGATATCGCATTTATTCTAAACTCAGATTATACCTTCGAAATGTACTACAAGGCAAATAAAAATAAACTATATATAAATGGAAAATACGAGGCAGAATTCAAAGAGTACAATGAAAATTTGAAGACAAATTCATATACACTAACATTAATCGCTGACGAAAGAATTCTTAATGGTGTTAAAAGTACAAATCCATATACAACAAAGTATGAAATTCAATTAGATAACAAAAAAAGTGCCTTTTTAATTAATACAGGATCCTATAATATGTATGCATGCACAAAAAAGTAAGCAAATTAGTATTTAGCTACTGATAATAAGCACAAACTTTTATACAAAGTCTATTTCTTAATAGGCTTTTTTTTCATAAATCTAATCGTATATGTCAAATCAATTATTTTAATAGTTAAATATACATTATTTATATTATTATTAATAACAAAAAATATACTTAATTGACAATATTTATTTAAAGTAGTATCATTTTAAATCGGAAATGAGGAATAAAATGAAAATACAAATAAGAAAAAGGTTAATCCCATTACTAGTAAGCTCCGCTATATTTATAAGTCCTACAATAAATATTGGTCATGTTGGAAACAATAGTAATATTCCAAATGATGTAAAAGGGCAAGAAGGAGAAGCTGCTGATGTTACTTCAAAATATGCAGTTTATTTTGACGAAGATTCAAATACTTTTGTATTTGGCATAGAAGCAGAAAGAAAAACAACATCTACATTAGATGTTCAAATTGGTATGCTGGTAGAAACAAAAAAAGTAATAAAAGCTAAGTCAAAGTTAAATTTAAGAGAGAAGCCATCAATAAGTAGCAAAAAAATAGGCTCAATACCAAAGAACAAAAGGCTTGACTTAGTATACTCAGATACAGAAGGTTGGTATAAAGTAAAATTTAAAGAAGGATATGCCTATGTTTCTGCCGAATACGCAGATGTGGAAGAGAAAAAATCACTAAAAGCACCAATTGAAAAAGTGGTATATTTTCCAAATTGTTCAAAGATGTATGATGAAACGTTGCAAACAAAAATTATGGATATTCCACAATTAGAAGCCGCACCAGTATACGCAACAAAAGGGGATTACTATGTTACTATGATTGATAATAACTTGGGATTAGTTCCAAAAAAAGATACTGAAACACTAGAAGGCACTTTTGTAATTGTAGATATATCTGATCAAGAGGCATACTTATATGAAAATAATGAATTGGTAATTTCAACACCAGTAGTAACCGGAAAAGATTCAACACCAACAACAAAAGGGTTACATAATATATGGAGAATTACACATCCTACCGTGTTAATTGGTCCAGACTATAGATCGCCAGTTGACTATATGATGTCTTTCCACAATGGCGAAGGATTGCATGATGCTGAATATCATAAGCATTATAATTCTAAGGGCCAAGTTGTATTATCACATGGTTGGAGAGATATAGACTCATTTGGTGGAGACATATATAAGAAAAACGGCTCTCACGGTTGTGTTAATATGCCAAATGCTGCTGCAAAGACAATGTATGAGCACGTTAAGCTAGGTGATAAAGTATTAGTTAAAGAATAACATTATATGCTAAATACAGCTTTGAGGTGTAGGAAAACTAGATTATTCTGGTTTTTTTT
>CADCQR010000004.1 GCA_902803685.1 uncultured Erysipelotrichaceae bacterium | reverse complement strand
TTTTTGTTGACATTCAAATATTTATTATTATAAAATTATCATGTGATAGTAGGAGGTTTTATGAGTAAATTAAAATTGATTGTACCGGATAATTTTATTGAAGTAGGTAATAGTATTAATTATAATATAAATAAGATAAAAGGTACTAGTGAAAACTATATTGTTAGACCTAATTTAGTTAGATTTAATAATGGTGAAGGTAAATGTCTTTTTGAAGATTCTATCAGGGGAAAAGATGTATATATTTTAAGTGATGTATCAAACTACTCAATAACTTATAAGTGTCAGGTTGGAATACATCATATGATGCCTGATGAGCATTTTCAAGATATAAAAAGAATGATCAATGCAACTTGTGCGCATGCTAAAAGAATGACTGTAATAATGCCATATATGTACCAATCTAGACAAGATAAAAGAAACGGAAGAGAATCTTTAGATTTAGCTATGGCTCTTGGAGAACTTAAACACTATGGTGTTTCAGAAATCATTACTGCTGATGTACATAATAAAGCGGCGTGTGATAATGCTTCACCAAATATCCCTATAGATAATTTTTATTGTAGCGATGATATAATTTTAAAATTAATAGAAAACGAGAAATTTAGATTTAATAATTCAATGGTTGTTAGTCCAGATTTTGGTGCTATACCAAGAGCAAATTTTTATGCTTCTATACTTGGCGGAATACCTCTTGGAGTATTTTATAAGCAAAGAGATTATAGTAGTGTAGAAGAAGGCCTTAATCCAATAAAAAAGCATAAATTTTTATTTGATGGAGATATTACTGGAAAAGATGTAATCATAGTAGATGATATGATCGCAACAGGAGGATCAATTTTAGATTCAGCAAAGCAATTAAAAGAAAATAAAGCAGGGCGAGTATTTTTAGTTGCAACCTTTGGACTTTTTACTAAAGGACATGAAATATTTGATGAAGCATATAAAAATGGAGCATTTGATAGACTTTATGTTACTAACTTAAATTATATTTCGAAAGAAATAAAAAATAAACCATGGTTTAGGGAAGTAGATTGTTCTATGAAACTTGCTAATATTATTTGTAATATTAATGAAGAAAAACATATTGGGACATTATTAAATGCCAAAAAAGAAACAGTAGAAAAGATAAAAACATTAAGAAATTTTTAATGTTTTTTAGTATTTTACTTTTTATTTACAAGAATAATCATTTTATGGCAATTTATATTTAAAAAAATGTAATATTTTGATATAATTAACATATGTGTGAATAGAGGTTTTTTATGAAGGATAAATATGAGGATGAATTAGAGAAAATTAATAAATATTTGGAAAAAGATGATGAGAGAAACAAAAATAATCCCCTATTGAATGAAAATGGTATTAGGATGAGTAGACTTGATAGGTTGAAAAAAATAAATAGTGATGAAGAAATAGATGATGATAAAATTGTAGATGATCAAGAAGAAATAGATGATGATAAAATTGTAGATGATCAAGAAAATATTGAAGATGAAGAAGATATAGAAAATTTTATAGAAGAAAATAAAAAAGAAAGAAGAGCAAAAAGTACTGATTATCAACCACATAAGAAGTATAATATAGTATTTGCTATTTCATTAATTTCATTTTTCTTATTTTCATCGTTATTTATAATTTCAACTCATTCAACACTATTAGTAAGAAAGCCATTTAATTATGTATCGATAGTACTTGCGGTTGTTGCATTTATTACTACCATAGTTTCAATAGTATTAAAAATAACTCACAGAGATTTAGAAAAAGGAAATCATAAGTTCAATGTTAAACTTACTTTTATGACAATTATATTATCAATTTTAATGATGGTTATGATTGTTCTTGTAAATAAATTAGAGTTTTGGAATTATATAGATATTATATATGTTCGAAAGAAGAAAATATTTATATTGTGCTTAGTAACTTTATTTATATTGTTTGTTATTTTTATAATTAGATTAATTATGCATAAAAGATTTAAGGATAATACAAGGAGAGTATTACTTGCACTATTTTTAATATGTGTATGTAGCGGATTTACTGGTTTTATATTTACTTTATATGGACCATTAACTGGATTTAAAGAATGGTTGATTACAACTGCTATGCCAACTATGGATCATCAAAAATATTGTAAATGGTTTTATAGTGATAAAGAGATAAATAAAATAATGAGTAAAAATTATATTGTAGAAAGTGGAGAATCTACTGATAAGAAATTGATTACTAAGGAAGTAACAAAAAAATATAAAGATGAATATGAAAGACAAATTTTAGAGCATGAAGAAGGAGAACAGTATAAAATAATTGAACTAGAAGTGGCAGGAATGCCAGCATATTTAGCAGCTGTATATGATTCTTCTATGATCAAAGTAGAATATACAAAAGAACTTGGTACACGTGGAGAATATGTTACCAAGATGGCTGAGAGAAATGATGCGATACTAGCAATTAATGGTGGAGGATTTTTAGACCCAGGTGGAAGTAGCTGGGGTGGAACACCTACTGGTATAACTATTTCAAATGGAAAAGTTATAACTAATAATGAATATGGACTTGCTATTAATTCAGGTGGAGTAGTTGGATTTACTGAAGATGGAACTTTAATGCTATTAAAAGTTAATACTGCTAAAGAAGCTTTAAATCAAGGCGTTGTGAATGCAGTTTCTTGGGGACCATTTTTAATAGTAAACGGAGTGTCTTCTAAAATTAGTGGTAATGGTGGTTGGGGTATTGGTGCCAGAACTGCTATTGGTCAACGTAAAGATGGAGTTGTATTATTTCTAGTTGTTGATAGTAATGCAAGTAGAACTAAGGGTGCAACTATGGGAGATTTGACAGAGGTAATGGAAAGATATGGAGCAGTCAATGCATCAAATCTAGATGGTGGAACATCGAGCGTTATTGTTTTACCAAAACAAGTTGCTAAACAAAAGTGGAATGCTCCTTGTACAGATTATTTTACAAATGCATATTGTGCTATAAATGATCCAATAGATTCAACAGGGACACATCAAACAAGATATATTGCAACGTCATTTGTTGTATTAGATAAAAATCAAACTACTGATACTAGTACTACAAATTATTATTAGAAACTAGTTTTCTAGTTTTTTTTTAAAAAAGAGGTTGTTATGAAAAGAATAATAATTATAATAATTAGTGTAATTTCACTTACTTGTATAACCATTTTGTACTCATTTACAAATCCATTTTTAACAATAAAACTAATTGGTAAAAGTGAATATACGTTAAATTTAGAAGAAGACTATAAAGAAAAGGGTGCAAAAGCGAATAGTTTAGTTCTTAATTTAGATAAAAAAATTAATATAGATGGCAAGGTTAATAATAAAAAAGTAGGTACTTATAAAATAAAGTATACGATAAATCATTTATTTAAAAAGAAAAGTGTATTTAGAGTTATAAACATAGTTGATAAAGTGCCTCCTGAAATAAAATTAACTGATGGAGATATTGAAATATATGTTAATGATGAGTACAATGAACCAGGATATAATGCAATAGATAATTATGATAAAGATATTACTAATAAAGTTAAAATTGAATCTAATTTAGATAACACTAAAGCTGGAGAATATGAAATAAAGTATTCTGTTTCAGATACTAGTGGGAATGCTGGTTCAGCCTTAAGGAAAGTTAAAGTAATTGAAAGACCTGTTGAGGTTAAGAAAGAAAATACTTATGATAATGTTGTTGCATCTTCGAATCCTACATATATTAATGGCATTTTAATTGTAAATAAAAAGTATGCTCTTCCAGCTGATTATAATCCTGGTGTAAATCCAGAGGCTGCAAATGCATTAAGTCTTTT
>CADCQR010000003.1 GCA_902803685.1 uncultured Erysipelotrichaceae bacterium | reverse complement strand
TATTAAAAATGTTTGCGTTATAGTTCTTTATTCTTTTCACAGTGTATCACCAACTTATCCTTTATATTCAAAATATTAATTAAATATAATAACACCACTCATTAATTGTTAACACCTTGTCTTACCATAGCAGTATCCATAGTAATAGGCTCAAAAGTATAGCCATTGTCTTTACCACATTTAATAATATTTCTTAAAGCATCTCTAGTATGTCTCTTTATATCATGCATCAAAACCATATTTGCACGATTCTTAGATAGATTATTACAGACATTCAAATATACCTGATTAGGATCAGTAGTCCCTCCAGCATCACCACTTGAAATGTTCCAATCATAATATCGATAACCACGGTTCAACACTTCATCAGTTAAATATGACATAATGCCCTGCGTGTATCTTCTACTGACGGTATTACTGCTACCGCCAGGAAAACGAATAATTCTAGAATCATATCCTGTGATACGTAAAACCCGCTCGTGTACTATATTTAAATCATTAAAATAGGAATCGGCTGAAGCATACACAATGGAATAATCATGAGTAGCCGTATGTAAAGCAACCGTATGCCCTTCATCATACTCACGTTTAATGAGATTATCATCGCCTTTATTAGTGACAAAGAATGTCGCCTTGACACCTTCTTCTTTTAAAATATCTAGTATTACATCAGTAGTACCGGTTTGCGGCCCATCATCAAATGTTAAATATATAACCCCAGGTTTACTAATACCACTATTTACATCTACTTTACCAGTAACATTGACTTTTCTGGTAACAGTAGTTGCATTTCCAGCTTTATCAGTTACACTGTAATTAATTGTATAAGAACCAACATTATTAGTATCAACATTGCCACTAACAACGACTTTATCATCGATTTTTCCATCACAATTATCATTAGCAGAAAATCCCGGCTCATTATAAGCACTACCCTTAGTAATATATAACACATCATTGCCGACCATAGTTATCTCCGGTTTTGTTTTGTCTCCATATAATATTTTTCTTTCTAGTTCGTATGAATTGTTGCTCGAATCATTAACTTCATATACAATCTTATCTTCTAAATTTGTAACTTTAACTTTCTTTGTGATGTCGCCATCATATTCGTCATAGGCTTTAAAGCCTTCTTCTTGATATTTTTGGCCTTTACAAATTAACTTTTCTTTTTCTCCAACAAGAGTGATTACAGGCTTCTTATTATCTATTACTTTTACGGTCCTAACTTTCTTTATAGGAACAATAAATCCATCATATCTATAAACGATTTTATATGTACCTATTTTCTCGGTTTTTACTTTACCAGATATCTTAATTTCGTTTGATAAATCCTTTCCTAAAAAAATAACTGTAGCTCCAGCGTCATGATACTTAGAACTATACATAATTTCTTCAGTAGCACTACCATTTAATTTAATCCTAGGGAAAAGTATTACTAATGCTATTATTAACGATAAGAGAGGTATTAAAACAATGTCAAATTTTCTTATTTTATTACCATCACCAACAAACGCTATATGTCTCTTAGCCCATCTAAAAACTCTTATTCTCATACTACTACCACCATACCACTAGTTTAACCAATAATAATATATCATAATTTAACATAAATAAAAATATAAGATAATAAATATAAACCAATTAAAATTAATATATGAATAATAACAAACCAACCGATTTATATTCAGTTGGTTTTATATAATTATTAAATCAGTTTCTCTTTGAAGACATTTTCTTCAACAATAAAAGCCCTGCCAACATAACAATAATCAACAAACCACCATATTCTATTGCGACAACCTTGCCAGAAATTTTATTTGGCAATGCCACAAATGGATCTGATTTATCCAATTCAACTAATAATGTTTTCATATTATCATATGATGTATTAGATACATATCTTAAATTAAAAGGATCTCCTAAAATTCTAGTAACGACTGAATATTCTTCCCCATTTTGGTTGTTAACAATTTTATATTTAAAAGCATTTAGGCCATCGTTAACAATAGAATCAAAAACAATCTTATTACCAATATTATATTTATTTTGGATAATATTACCATTATTATCAACCAAAGAAAAATTATACGTTCCATCTTCAACTTCAGTTTTTGAAGATAAATTTAAATGATAAGATATATCAGCGCTTTTGTATATGATTTTTGCTACGCCTATTGAACCATTTGTTTTATCATAGGCTAGAAACATCTCACCTTCACTTGTAAATGCAACACTCTTAATTTCACCAGCTAATTTCATATCTGAAAGATAAAACGTTTTTTCCAACTCTCCTTGGTTGCTATATACATATATGAGATTACTTCCTGCTTCGGAGCTGTTATACTGAGTAACTTGTTTATCAGTTGCATTTCCAGCCTCATAATTTGCAAAATAAATATGATTATTATAATATGCAATCCCATTATGAGTCAAATAATTAATAGGCAAGAGATAATTGGATATTTCATTATAATCAGTACCTAAATTATATATTGTAAGTTCATCAGCAACAGCTAAATAATTCCTGTCTTTATCATTAAAGGTAAGAGTGTAATACTGTTTATCTATAGAAACATCAGTCTTAAGTTTCTTTTTTGAGCCATCAATTAAAGCAATATGAGACTTATTATCAGTATAATTAAAGTAAGGAACAATAACTTCATCTCTATATTTATTATAGGCTAAATCACTTACGTTAGTAAATGCATACCTAGTAATGACATCTGCTATTTTGAATGTATTCTTATCAATAAAATATAATGAAGAAGCACTATTATTATCTTTCGCAATGGCCATGACAAAATACCTATCCGTAATTGTCATTCCTTGCAAATTACCATTCAAAACATCCTGCCCTTTTAAGTACGAATGTTCTTCTCGCACATCAATAGCTGTTAAATTCAAATTTTTATCGTTTTTCCAATTAACGTCATCTGAAGCATAAACATTAAGACTAATTGTAATAAAACACAAAATAATAATCCAAAACAAACTTTTCTGCTTCATACCACAAACATGATTAATATAATAAAAATATTAAATTAATCAACCTCCTTAGTTTTTAAAATATCTACATACAGTGTACCACAATTATTGAATAAATAATATATTAAAAATGATAAAATATTTAACCATTCACTGGATTGTAACCAAATAAGTAAAATTTACCAGCTCCATCTTTTTTTAACTCATATTTATACATCTGTACACTGTTAATACCATCATTGGGGTCTTCCACAAACTCCTGGTTTCCATTGCACACATCACTATATTTAACTTTTCCATCCATGAAATCGTATAGATCTAATTTTTCGCCTTTTTTGCAATTTCCTTCATAATAACCTTCACGTATGTAAAATATGTACATATCACCATCTTCTTTATAATGTGAAAACTTAGAATATTTTCTAAAATTATTCTCACCATTATCCAAAATAACTCTATAAAAGGATGATTTATCGGTACTATTAATAGTATACATACCATAGTCATCTAAATAGACATTCAATGAATTAGATATAAACCTAGTAGTAGAATTAAATTTTTCTAAAAACAAAGGATTATTTAAACTTTCCTTATCAATACAAATAGCCTGATTTCCCGAACCACAAAAGTAGGTTTTATAATTATTTTTAAAAGCATAGGCAATTAAAATTGTCTGTCTAACATCTTCACTTAAGTTATCAAACCCACTAAAATATTGATTCGTTATATTAAATTGAATCGGCAATTTTTCTATAAAATCCAAACCTAACTTAATATTACTATATTCTTCATCATCACTATATCGATAACTAACTGCCTTATCCATAAAATCATAATAAACAACGGATAGAGACAATAATATACCAGAAATAATTAAAAGAAATATAGCTAAATAGGTCATATGCTTATTGCTCATTTGATTCACCTACTTAAATATGTATTTATAATAATCGTTATACTGCATACTAACAGATACATTATATTTTTCATTTACTTCACTAGTTATTTTAGTAATATATTTATCATCTAGATTATCAACAAATGGAACAAAATTACCGTTTGTAGTATCATAACTTCCCTTATTATTTACCCAACTTCTATCAGGAAATATTACAACACCATCACTATTAGTCGCCATAATATCTTTTCCTATCACTATTCTTGAATCATAAGGAATATTAAGCATATTTAAAATTGTTGGTAAAACATCAATATTCATGGCATATTTATCAACTACTTTTTTCTCTTTATATGCATTATTATATATAATTAGTGATCCCCTATTTCTATCAAATTTATTATCTCTATCAAATGGTGATATCGTATTAACTTCATAATTAGATAAATAATATGGTGAATGATCACTACTTATAATAATTAAAGTATCATCTAATCTATTAGCTTTTTCTAGCTTATCAATTAAAGTATTCATAGCTAAATCAAAATCAATATTAGCAGCTAAATAATATTTAATTTTTGAAGTATATGCTAAATGATTAACTTTAGATAAATGTTTTTGGGCAACAAAGTTACTTGAATCATAAGAACCATGACCACTCAAAGTAATATAATAAGCAAAAAATTTGTCTTGCAAAATATAGTCATCAATAGTTTGAACCATCATATCCATATCACTACCATGAAAAAATTCACACCTAGTTTCAATACCTTCTCCACAGTATCTATATCCATCAAAGTTCAAGGTAGAGAAATAGTTTTTTCTGCGATTATAATAACCTGTATAATCGTGGTAAACATACGTCTTATATCCCTGCTGTTTTAATGCTCTAGGTAATATGTATGGATTAGTATTATAAACCATGTCAATCAAACTATAATTCTCTCCAATAATAGGCAAAGTCGCCCATTCCAACATATATTCTCCATCCGCTGTTGATGCAGGATATTTAGGGGCAAAATAATTTTTAAAAATAATCCCATCATTTTTTAATTTATATAACGTTGGAGTCAATTCTTTATCAATAGCAATCTCATCAAACGACTCAGCCATGATAAAAATGACATTTTTGTCACGAAATAACCCAGTAAATTCATTTTGTTCAGTAGGTATTTGTTTACTAAAATACTTATGTAAATCATTAATGGTATTATTACTTTCGGTTGAAATAAGATTATCAAAATCTATAGTATTATCAATATTATAATGAACAACAGTTACATCAGCTAAAGCCGTTCGTTTATTGATTAAAATATTCTCATCTTCCATCAATTTTGGATTAAATCCAAATATTTTTCTTTCTAAACTAATTCCACATGAACCAACAAGGCCAAGCTTCTTTACATTCATTATTGGCAAATTTTTCATATATACAAGATTATATAAACTATTGGTATTGTCCCTATCTACATAAAACGTAGCAAAAGCAACATACGAAAATGAAATTATCATAAATAAAGATAATATAGCAAAATCCAGTTTATTACATTGCTCAACCTTTGACAATTTAATTACATAAAAAGCAGTACATCCAAGCATCAAAGAGATGTAAAATATATTTTGAAAAACAGTCAACAATATCTTATCATATCCATCTTTTAATGCTCCAGCAAATGCTATTCCTGAAAAATTGAAAAAAGATTCATAAATTTTAAAATATACTAATTCTGCGCAAAAAGTTAATGAAATAGTTATGCATATCAAACGCATTATAATCACATTAATCTTACCTGATTTAAAAATTGAAGAAATAAAAGACAATATTCCTGCGAAAAATATAGATAAGAAAAATATTAAAAAAGTACTCAAGACATCAAATTCTTTAAAACAAGCAAAATGGAAAATAACTTCAATACAAATTAAGAAAATAATATATTTTAAAAACGTTCTCCGCATATTTTCACCTACTATAAATAGATTATAATATAATTATCATAGTGTAAACAAGAGTACAAAAAAAAGACATCTATCGACATCATTTTACATGTAAATCATTTTGTAGAATTATACTTAATTAATGCTTTGGCAATTTGGTCTGGACATGAAGTGTTTTTAAAACCACATTTGATGTTTGATAGCTTTTCAATAACATCCGTTAACTTCATGCCACTAACAAGTGCACCAATTCCCTTTAAATTTCCATTACAACCACCGATGACTTCTAAACTTTTTATTATATTATTCCCCTCATCAATGTCAAAAATCATTTCTTTAGAACATACACCTTCAGGCTTAAAACGAAAAACCATATACACAACTCCTAAATAATATCCATTTCTTCTCTATCAGAATTTCTGTCATAGGCATCTTTATATTCTTGTACCTCTTCTTGCATAATTACATTTAAATTGACAAATTTATTTAACGTTTCCTCCAACGATAATTTACTGATTGGCTTAGAAAGATAATCATCAAAGCCCTCTTTCAAATAGCGTTCCCGAGAACCTTCCATAGCATCAGCTGTTAAGGCAATAACAGGAGTTTTAAAGCCAATAATTTCTTTTAGCCTATGAAAAGTTTCAACCCCATCCATTGAAGGCATCATTATATCCATGAAAATTGCATCATATCTATTGATATCCTCATTAATCAAATTCAAACACTCAAAACCACTTTTTGCAGTATCAACGTCAAAATTAAATCCTTTTAACATTCTAAATGCTACTTTCAAATTCAAATTATTATCATCTACCACTAACAATTTTTTCATTTTAATCCTCCTATGTATATTTTCCTAAAACAATTTCTACCCTTTTTTTATTCATTGGTTTAGAAAGATAATCATCAAATCCTTCATTTAAATATTTCTCACGAGCTCCATCCATAGCATCAGCCGTTAAGGCTACTACCGGAATATTAAAATTTTCCAAATCCCTTAATTTATGTAAAGTCTCAACCCCATCCATATCTGGCATCATTATATCCATAAATATAATATCATATTCCTGATTTGTATTTATTCTTTCTAAACAATCTACACCGCTAAATACGGAGTCAACCTGATAACCAAACTCTGTAAATACATGTTCCGCCACTTTTACATTCATTAAATTATCATCAACAATTAACAATCTATTATACCTCTTATTTTTTGTATAATCTCGTTTAATCCTTTCCTTTTGCTTATCACTTGACATTTGATTTACGTCTTCAACAACAAATTGCGGTATTAACACATTAACTGCAGTTCCAACGTCCTGCCCTGACTGTATATCAATTTTACCATCAAGTAAATCAATATAACCCTTAGTAATTGACAACCCCAAACCAATTCCGTTAACTTCACCCTCTTTAAAGCTATAAAACTTATCAAATAATCTCGGAATCTGTTCCGCACTTATTCCTACACCAGAATCAATGATTGAAAACAACAAATTGCATTTGTCAAACACATAATCGCACTGAAAATTAACCGTAATATATCCACTATTGGTATAACAAATGGCATTATCAAGTAAATGGCTTAATATATGCTTGACTTTATCGAAATCGCCACATAATTTACTAGGCATATTTTCAGAAACTTTGACACCATATTTAACAGGCTTAGTACCCAAATTATCATTAAGATAATTCTCTACATATTTAAAAAGCGTATCGGTATCATATTCAATCTCATTAACTTTAATATTATCACTATCAATTTCTGTAAGAGTATATAAATCATTAACGATATTCAAAATTTCATGAGAAGCACCTAGTATAGGTTTAATACTACCATTAGAATCGTCATCACTGCTTTTAACTGATTCCAAATAATCAACAATCTCTTGTGCTGGCTTTCTAAGTTGAACTGATAATACTTTCAAAAAATTATTTTTAGCATCACTTTCTAACTGTACAGAATTCCTTTCATTTTCAAGCTTTGAAATCGTCTTTAAATCTGGGTTTTCAACTGACAAAAACATAAAGAAGCTTCCCAAACTAACAAAAAGAGACTCAAAATTAATAGTTACTTCAAAGATATTAAGTAATACTGAAACCCCTTGAAATAAATATACAATATAAATCAATAGTATCTTTCTTTTATCGGTATTTACAATATTTCCAAATATAAAACATATATTTACGACAAATAGAATAGTAAATAATATCATTATTAATATATTGTTTATGTGACTAAAAACGTAGTCAATGTAATTGCCACTATAATGGTATTCATAGGACATCGAGAACTCAAATAAACCAATTAAAAATATAACAAATAATAATATTCTAAAAATAAGGTTTTGTCGTTTTTCAAAAAATAATTGTAATTTCTTATTATTTCTACTCAAAATACTAATTATATTACAAGACAAAGCAATCAAAAACAACATAAAAAAATAGTTATTAAATCTTTTAAATAGACAAATTATATATAAACTACCAGGAAATATCCAGCAAGAAAGCAAAAATAAGCAATCTGTAACAACAGTTAAAAAGCTAGTAATCAGTGTATAAGAAAATATTATATCATCTTTCAAATCTTTTTTTGTAAAGTACATAAATAATAATATAATTAAAAAACACAAAGATACTATATCGGCAGTAGCACCAATATAATTCATACGACAACACCTCTACTTTACTCCTAAAGGATAACATAATTTTCTAGGTTAGTAAACTAAATATAAAACCTATTTATCATGATTATTCATCTCATATATTATAGCTTCATAGACTAAATCAACTAAATAATTGCTATCTTCTAAGTTATATCTTTCAATTATTTTTGAAAAAACATCTTGAGTATATTCAATATTCAAGTACGGATATATAAGCTCTTTTTTATTCTTAATATCTCTTAGATAATCTAACGTATATGTATTATCAATTAATATAAGTGGATAATCACCAATCCAATCTATAAATTTTTCAAATATCTCACCTTTATCATTAACGTATTTGAAATCTTTTTTATCATAAGAAATCATATTTAATAAATCTTTATTTTCAATTAATTCATCAGCCACTCTATAATCGAATCTATCTTCCAACACTATACCATTTAACTTCAAGGCACTCAATTGAGCAATAAAGCCTTTATCACTTTTACTATGTGTAGGTATAACTTCTACTATTACATAGTTATCTTTACTAAAATCCATAAGACTATCTCCCTTATTTAAAATATAAATATACTATAACATAAAATACCAATTTTCAAAAACATCTAATTGTGTTAAACTTAATAAAAAAAAATATAGGAGTAATTATGAAGTACTTAAAAAAAGCATTTAAATATGCAAGAATTATTTTACTAATTATCGTTTTTATTTTAATAGCCGACTATCTAAGGTTAAATATTCTATATACGCTATCAAAAGATAAATACATAGAGACTGATATTCCTGTTCAAGGGAACAAAGGAAAATACACACCACAGGGTCTAACGTATTCAGATAAATACAAGGTAGTTTTACAAACATCCTATAATAGTAAACATACTGTTAGTATGCTCTATGTCAGTGACTTTAAAAGTGGAAAATTGCTGAAAAAATTAAAATTAAAAGAACTGGACGATAGTGACAATATACATCATGTTGGTGGAATAACAACAAATAATACAAAAGTATGGATAACAAACGATTATGAAATAAATGAATATAGTTTAGAAGAAATATTAAAAACAAATAACGATTACGTAAAAAGCAATAAAAACATAAAATTGCCTAACAGAGGAGATTTCTGTACTTACAACAATAATATTCTTTGGATAGGGGACTTTTTCTTAAAGCCGTTTTATCCAATAAAAGATGACAATCCACTATTAATGGGATACATATTAAAGGAAGAAATTGACTATAACAGTCCAGACTATATAATCTCACTTCCAAAAATGGTTCAGGGTCTAGCAATAACAGAAGATAATAAATTTATAGTTACTCAGTCATTCACGAATCTTATTAATTCAAATCTAAGTATTTATAGCAATCCCTTAACTAACAAGCAAGAAATATATAAACTAAATGGTCAAGATATTCCATATTATCATTTCAATAAAGATAATTTAATAGAAAATGTAAAAATAGCTCCTATGGCAGAAGAACTATTTTATAAAGATAAACAGTTGTATATTTTGTTTGAGAATAGTTCTGATACATATTTCTATGCTCTACCTAAAATAAATAAAATCATAAAATACAAGATATAATACAAAAAGAGAATATAATCAAATATTCTCTTTTCAATACTTCATAAAGTTAAAACCAAGTTTACTATATATACTAATAGCATCAGGCCAACCAAATAATTTTGCTAAAAGAAAATTATATAATTTGTCAAATAAACATAAAAAGCAAAGGGAGGTGCTTAATAATAAGAAAACTTTTTTATTCATCTTTCTAGATAAGTAAATGCAAAAAGGTAACAGGCAATACATTAACAATAGACTCGATAATCCAAAGAATAGTACACTCCTTAAACAAACATATCCATAAATATTACCAAAATTTAATATTTCAGTATTATAATCCCATAATCTTAAGCCACCAAAAAATTCAAAACAAACATACCCTGTAATAAACTCCAAAATACCAGTTGATAAAAAAGAAATAATGAATACCAGAAATGGGTTATTTCTAAGTTTATATGTAAGTAAAACTATCATAATTGAACCAACAGCATATATGTTAATCCAAGGCAAAAAATTACTACCTCTCCAATAAAATTCTTTCATACCACTATTTAAGTAGTAAAAGAAGAACTCATAGATCCATCCAAAAAAACCAGTCAATGCAATTACCAAACATGTAATTCCAAATATTTGCCATTTTTCCAATTTAAAATTATTATTAAGATATTGTTTTAAAAATGCTTTCATATTAAAACCTCTCTATTATATTAGTATTATATAATCAATACTGTTTTAGAGCAATAGAGATTAAAATCAATAATTCAGCTTCTTTTGATAAGCCGCTAAAGATGAGTTCTTATAATCAATATCATCAGTAACTTCTTTTATAACATTAATAAACTCTGGAAATGTAATATCTTGATTTTCATCAGTGAGTTCTATTTCCGCTATTGCTTTATCTTCCCAAAAAGGAAAGACATCAATCTCAAAATATTGGTCTCCATATGACAAACAGTATCTGTCTTTAATAATCTGTCCCCTACTTTGATCAGCATTAAACATTTCAGTTAGATATTCATCCTTACTTAATCGAGACTCAAATTCAATTCTTGTTGTTGGACTAAGAGTTATCTTCTTAGTTTTCGAATAAGTATAATGTCCATCAGCTCCGCGTTGTCTTATACGCACTTCTTGATCGCCATCAGATTTTAAATATGTTTGTACAATAGAAACTTTTTCACAATTTGGCAAATTACTCAAATATTCTAAATCTGGCATTTCTATTAGAAACTTTCTTTCTATTTCGTAAGGCTCTGGTTCCCCTAAAAAATGGGATATCTCCTTAATTAACTGCTTCATTTTATATTCAAAATCAGGATAGTTACCTATTATTCTTAAATGTGGATGCCCAGTCCAAGCCGCCACCGTCTTCTTATCTAAGACAACAGCTTGTTCTATATTCTCTGTCCGTGCTTGATTATCCAGATTATAGAAATCCTTTGCGCCTTTAGCGGCAGTAACTAGATGAAAAACTGCATCATAGGAATCTCGCAACTCAACCTCGTTTAAATTCGACAAACGTAACAAAGTATTAAACTCACGGGTACTCATATATGCTTTATTATCTAAAGCTCCCCTATCGCAGACAATTAATATTTTATCATCTGGTAAATTCAATGCCCCTTTTTCAAAAGCCTTTTCTTTTGCTAATTGCAATTGCAAAATACAATCTTGATAAGCTAAAATTGATTTAGCATTCCAAGGCGCAAGCCCGCCCGTTATAAGCTCTGTAGCCACTTCTGGTACAAACAAAACTGCGTACCCTAATTTCCGAAAATAATTTTGAATCCAATTCATAGCTGTAGACTTTCCAGCACAAGGCCCACCAGTAAGCACTATTTTATATATTTTTTTATCTTTAGCCTCTCGACCATTAGTAGCAAGTAAATCATCTAGGGAAATATCGAATACCTCGCTTAATTCCTGTAAATTAGCTATAGAAGGCTTACTGCTACCCGTTTCCCATTTTGAAACAGCCTTCCCTGTAACACCAATAAGTCTAGCCAAGTCTTCTTGTGTTAATCCCCTTTGTCTTCTCAACTCATATAAATAATTGCCAAATCTATAATTGTCCATAAGCACCTCCACGCATTTAGAATAACACAATATTCTATTATTGATAAGAAAAAACAAGTAGAGTAACAGTAGAATTTAATAAAAAAGTTATATAGCCCAACATAATATTATAAAAAAACAGATAACTATCTTCATACATAGTTATCTGTTATAATGCCTAATAAATCAGCTTAATCAAATTTTATATTATCTAATGAAATTGAATACTTCTTCTCCTTATTAACCGATTTATATTTAAGAATATAATAATTTACGTTTTTGTCTACATCAATTTGATAATGCATCTTAGTATTAAACGATTCATTTGAAGCAAGAATTAATGGAAATATATGTTCAACATCCACTAAGTATATATAGCACAATTCCATTAGATATAATATTTTTAGGAATAGAGTTTGCGAGTTCACACCATTTAAGTCAATCTTTTTAAATTTAACACCTTTTTCCTTTGACATAAAGGTATAACCTATATCACAAATCCATCTTACTCTCTTCCAATTAATATTCACCATATTTTCGTTAAACTTCATGCCACCAGTCATTCTTTTAACAATGTTATAATTTTTTTCATTTCTTTGCTAGTAGCTACTCTTTTAATAACAGACACCTAAATTACCATCCCTCATATTTACCATTAATTATATTTTTTTACTGATTTATTGAACCTACTCCACATTTCTTTTCGACCTTTTTCTATAAACTCCTGATTATTATTTTTTACTCCATATACAATTGTTTCAATAGGATAATATTCATCCACTACAGCTTGATATTCTTTGGCCTTTTCTATGTCTATGTTCCCATATAGTCTTAATACATCTTCACCAAATTGTTGCCCTATCTCTTCATCACTGTCTTCCAATAAATATAAGAAGTCACAATATTCATCAATTATTCCGGAATCCCCAAAATCAATAATTCCGCATAATCTATTGTTTTCATCTAATAATAAATGATTACAACTAAAGTCATTATGACACAAGCATTTTCTGCCATCGAATATATCTGTTGTATTTAATTTTTTCATAAAGTCCTCAATGTAGGCTTTTTCAAGTTCTGTTAAATTATCATAAATTGCATTTCTTAACAAATTGTATTCTTCTAATACATTTTCTTTGTTATCTATTTTATAAGAACTTATGTCACTATAATCTAAATCGTGCATTTGTCTTAAAAATGCAGCAATATCTTTTTTTAGTAATTCCTGTTCTTCTGAAGACATACTATAATAAATTTCAGGAGTTAAAAATATGCCTTTAATTTCCTTATATCCGAGTATAGATAAACTACCAGATATATAAGAATACTCAACATTAGGTATTTTTATATTAGTAATTAATTTTTTATTTAAAAAGTCATAGATTGCCTTTTCTTTTTCATAGCCTTTGTTCTTATTAGCACTAAATTTAATTTTAAATACATATTCACCATTTACTAAGTAAGCTACACTATCATATCCGCTACCTAATACGGCTATTGAAGTAACTTTTAAGTCCTTAAAAGTATGTTCTAACAAATATTTAGTAGCCTTTACATTGGTTAAATTATCATCGTACCTATATTCCATTAAATAACAATCTTCTTTTTTACCTTCGTGCAGTTCATGCTCCGGTAAGTCTTCTATTATTCTAAAACCAGCTTTTTCATATGATCTAATTGCACGTGGATTATTTTTATGAGGATCTAGTATTACCGCAGTAGCATTTCTCTCTTTTTTTAAGAAATTAAATATCATTTTAATATACTT
>CADCQR010000002.1 GCA_902803685.1 uncultured Erysipelotrichaceae bacterium | reverse complement strand
ATGCTACTTTTCAATTGCTCAATTTGCTGTAATTTTAAAGCTTTATCTGCCTCGGATTCTACTTTTTCAAAGTAAATAGTAGCTTTAACTCTATCAGAGAATACTTTATAAGCTTTTATTCCCAATGGTTTATCAATAATGTTGTCTCTTATTTTTAACATTTTAACAATTAACTCATTATCATCAGTAGTATCAAACATAACTTTTGCATCTTTTGCAATATTGTTTTCCGCCTTTATATTTCTGAAATTTTTTATGAATTCAATAGCATCATCAACAGCTAATTCTTCCTCTTTAAATACTAACTTTTTATCATATTTAGGATATTCTGAAATCATTATTGATTCATTATCTTTTATAGGAAGCATTCCATATATTTCTTCAGTGACAAACGGCATAAATGGATGTAATAATTTTAAAATACCGGTTAATACATAGCACAAAGTACTTTGCGTAGTTACGTCGTCTAAGGAATATTTAGCCATCTCTATGTAATAATCACAGAACATATTCCAAGTAAAATCATAAAATTCAGCACTAGCTAAATTAAATTCATATTTGTCCATATGTTTACTCATAGATTTTACTAATTTATTATATTTTGAAAGAATCCATTTATCTTCATTTTTTAAGTTATTTAATTTTATTTCTTTGATGTTTTCTATATTCATTAAAACAAATCTTGAAGCATTCCAAATTTTATTAATAAAGTTCCATGTAGATGCAACCTTTACCTCGTCAAATCTTAAATCTGTGCCCAATGCTACATCTGTAGTTAAATAATATCTTAAAGAATCAGCGCCATATTTTTCAACCATATCAAATGGATCAATTCCATTTCCTAATGATTTACTGAATTTACGACCAAGTTTATCACGAATAAGCCCATGTATAATAACATCTTTGAAAGGTCTTTTTCCTGTTAATTCTAAGGATTGAAAAGTCATTCTATTAACCCAAAAAGGTATGATATCATAACCTGTAACTAAAACATCGTTTGGAAAGTAAGATTTCATATCGTCAGTTGTTTCTGGCCATCCCAACGTTGAGAAAGGCCATAGCGCCGAACTAAACCATGTATCAAGAACGTCTTCATCTTGAACCCAACCATCACCAGTTGGAGGTTCCATTCCTACATATACTTCGTCACCTTTATACCATGCTGGTATCCTATGCCCCCACCATAATTGACGAGAAATACACCAATCATATGTTATTTCCATCCAATGATTCATAGTTTTCTCATATCTAGTAGGAACAAAGTTAACTTTCTTTTCTTTATCTTTTTGATTGGCTAAAACGGCATCAGCTAATGGACGCATCTTTACAAACCATTGTTTTGACAAATATGGTTCTACCATTACACCGGTTCTTTCACTATGACCAACAGAGTGAGTCATTTTCTCTATACTTAATAATAAACCATCATTTTTTAAGTCCTTAAGCAATTCTTCACGGCAAGCCTCACGAGTTAAACCACAATATTTTCCAGCGTTTTCGTTCATTGTAGCGTCTTTATTCATTACTACAATTCTCTCTAAATTATGTCTATTTCCAACTTCAAAGTCGTTTGGATCATGCGCAGGTGTTATTTTAACACAACCAGTACCAAATTCTGGATCAGCATGTTCATCACCGATAATAGGTATTTTTCTTCCAATAACTGGTAAAATGACATTTTTTCCAATTAATTTATTATATCTCTCATCACTTGGATTAACCGCTACAGCAGTATCACCAAATAATGTTTCAGGACGAGTAGTAGCTACGTCTAAGAATTCGTCGCTATCTTCTAATTGATATTTTAAGTGATAAAATGCTCCATCAACATCTTTATATATAACTTCTTCATTTGATAATGCCGTTTGAGCAGAAGGATCCCAGTTAATAATTCTTTCCCCACGATATATTAGCCCTTTATTGTAGTAGTCAACAAATACCTTAGTAACAGCTTTATTCAATTTTTCATCCAAGGTAAATCTTTCTTTACTATAATCAACAGATAATCCTAAACCTGCCCACTGATCACGGATTTTGCCACTATACTCTTTAGTCCAATCCCAACATGCATTTAAGAAGTTATCTCTTCCATATCCGTATTTATCAATACCTTCATCTTTTAATTTCTTTACAACTTTTGCTTCTGTTGCTATAGCAGCATGATCCATACCTGGTAACCATAGAGTATCAAAACCTTGCATTCGTTTGTAACGGATAATAATATCTTGTATAGCAGTATCATAGGCATGACCTAAATGCAATTTACCAGTAACATTAGGTGGTGGAATTACAATACAATAATGTGGTTTAGAACTTTTATTATCGCTTGCAAAATAGCCTTTCTTTTTCCAATATGAATATTTTCCTAATTCAGTTTTTTTATGATCATATTTTGTCTCTAACATAAAAACTCCTTTCTCTATAAATAATAAAAATATAGAGCATAAACTCTTTATCTATATTATAATAAAGATACTAGAAAAATCAATTATTTAAGGGTTTAAAAGTAATTAAAAATGATATATAATATAACTATAAAATAAACGATTCAAATAACGTAGTAAGGAGAAAAATATAATGAAAAAAGCAATAATAGCAATATTGATTACATTTGGCGTAACTTTTCTATTATTTTGTATACTAGTAGGGGTAGGAATTTACCAAGGTATAAAAACAGAGCAAAAGCTTAACAAAGAAGTAGAAGAGATTACCAATATTTTAGAATCAACAGATTTTGATGAAGAAAAACTTAAGAAAAAATTAAATACTACTATATCAACTGGTGATTACTATAAAGTCGAAAGAGCATACAAGAACTATGTAAGGGATTATCTTGCAATAAGGAATGATATTATATATATTTATAATAATATTTCCGTAGCAGCGCTTTTATCACCAGATAATCTAAAAAGTGATGGTAAAGACTTTATTAATTCAAAATTATTAATAAGCGCATATAGAAATAGAATAGATAAATTAAAAGTAAAACTTGATTCAATGAATGATGAAAAAAAGGTTTTGTCTTACTTAGATAGCAGTTTGAGTAGCTACTATGTAGAATATTATAGAGAAATTGTTGGCGATATAAAGCAAACAGAAAAAGAAAAAGAAATATCTGAACATCTTTTGGAAACGAGCAAAATATTAGAAAATATTTATAATATATTTGAATTTTTGTCTCAGAATAGAAATAGTTGGTCAGTAGAAAATGATAAAGTAGTTTTTACAGATGAAGCACTTATGAAACAATATCAAGAATTAATCAATAATATAACTTCAACGAATAGTAGTCCTAGCGAAACATAGAAATTAACAGCATAAAGCTGTTTTTTTTAAGAATACTATAGATAGTGTAGATAAAAAATTATTTAAATTTATTATATTTTTTATTAAAATAAGTAATGTAATAATAAATTTGAGTAAACAATGCAGGTGATGGATATGCAATTAAATGCAAATAAAAGTAAGAAAGACTTTACATATTTTGAAATATCAAAAATGTCTAAAACGGAACTAATATATAATTTTAAAACATCAGATGTTGGTCTATCTAGTGAAGAGGCTACAAATCGGATAGAAGAGAACGGATTAAATATAGTAGTACCTAAGAAAAATAAAAGTAGAATCAAGTTTCTATTAGAATCATTTAATGATAAGTTTATTTTTATATTGATATTTTTGGCTATCATAAATTTCTTTTTAAGCGATGCTTTAGGAAGCTATATAATCATATTTTTAGCAATAATTAGTGGATTAATAAGATATTTTCAAGAGTATAGTGTTTATAAATTTAACCAAAAATTAAAAGGGCAGATATATACGACTGCCCATGTATTAAGAGATAATGAGATTGAGGAAATAAACACAGAAAATATAGTTGTTGGTGATGTTGTCAAATTAAATGCAGGTACTCTTATCCCTGCTGATATGATTATTGTTGAGGCAAAAGATTTATTTGTTAATCAAGCTACTTTTACTGGCGAAAATATTCCAATTGAAAAGGGTGTTAAAGTAAATTCAACAGAAGAGTTATTTAATATAAATAATATATGCTTTATGGGAAGTAATGTAGTAAGCGGTAGTGGAGCGGGTATTGTTATCAAAACAGGTTTTACCACTTATTTAGGTAATATCAGCAAAAACATATCACAAAAAAAAGAAAAGACTAATTTTGAAAAAGGAATAGATAAAATTACTAATATGCTAATAAAATATATGGCTGTTGTTTGTATTTTTGTTTTTGTTGTATATTCCTTTATAAGAGGAAATTTTTTAGAAGGTATTCTATTTAGTTTATCAGTAGCAGTCGGTATAACACCAAGCATGTTACCGATGATTATTAATGTAAATTTGACTAGAGGTACTAAAGTGCTAGCTAAAAAAAAGACTTTAGTAAAAAATATGAATTCAATACAAAATCTAGGTGCTATAGATATATTGTGCACTGATAAAACAGGAACATTAACTGAAGATAGAATAGTTTTACAAAAATATTTAAATGTTGAAGGAGATGACGATGAGTCAATATTAGAATATGCATACCTAAATAGTTATTTTAGTACTGGCTTAAAGAACATTGTTGATAAAGCAATTATTTCATATGGAGAAGACAATAAATTAGAGCTAATTTTAAAAAAATATAAAAAAATTGATGAAATTCCTTTCGATTATGAAAGAAAAAGAATGAGCGTCGTAGTGGAGGAAAAGGAAACAAAAAAATATAGGATGTTTACAAAGGGAGCACTAGAAGAAATAATCTCAATATGTGATAAAGTTTTATATCATGGTAAAAAAATAGAACTAAACTTAGAA
Organism: uncultured Erysipelotrichaceae bacterium; assembly: GCA_902803685.1. The sequence continues at coordinate 2,416 of CADCQR010000002.1, read as the reverse complement.
GTAATAGCAAACGTTGAAAATATAGTAAAAAAACTAGAAGAAGATGGAATGCAAGTTATTGCCTTAGCTTCCAAACGGGAATACTCTGGAGTCAACACTTTTAATAAAAAAGATGAAAATAATATGGTATTTATAGGATTAGTAGCTTTTCTTGATCCTCCAAAAGACGATGCTAAAGAAATGCTAAATAACTTATCAAAGATAGGTGTAAAAACAAAGTTAATTACAGGAGATAATCAATATACAACAAACAAAATATGTAATCTTGTCGGAATAAATAATAATAGGATATTATTAGGGAAAGATATTGATAAATTATCAGATAAAGAATTATCAAAAGAAGTTGAATCTGTGAATATTTTCGCTAGGATGAATCCAATGCAAAAAGAGAGAATAATAAGGTTACTAAAAAATAACGGTCATGTTGTCGGATATATGGGAGATGGTGTCAATGATTCTCCTTCGCTTAAATTAGCAGATGTAGGTATTTGTGTAAATACAGCTACAGACATCGCAAAAGAAGCTAGTGATATCATTCTATTAGAAAAAGACCTAGAGGTAGTATATGACGGAGTAGTTGAGGGAAGAATTGTTTATGGAAACATTACCAAATTTATGAAAATGGCTTTGAGTTCTGATTTTGGCGATGTATTTAGCTTAGTTATTTCAAGTATATTTTTGCCGTTCTTACCATTAGTTCCAATACAATTGTTAATACAAGATTTCTTGTTTGAAATTTCACAAATAGCTATCCCGTATGATAATGTTGATAAAGAATTCATAGAAAAACCACATAAGTGGGATACAAAAGACTTGGGTAGTTTCATGAATGTTATGGGAATAACTTCTTCGGCAATAGATATTTTAGCCTTTGCTATATTTTGGTTTGTGTTTGGATACAATCAAAATTATGAAACTTATTTTCAAACTGCATGGTTTGTAGAATGCCTAATAAGTGAAAGCCTAATTATCCATTTTGTAAGAACAAGTAAAATGCCAATAATTCAGTCTCATGCTGATATACGATTAACTTTAGCAACAATTGCTACTATAATAGGAACTATTCTTACACCTATTTTACTACATAATATCACTGCATTTAATTTTGAAATTTTACCTCTAAATTATTATTTATTTATTATACTACTAATTATTTTATATTCTATTTTGGCAGAAATAGTAAAAAAAGTTTACATCAAAAAGACAGGGAAATGGCTTTAATATCTAACTGTTATCTTTACTTTTCACTTTTTGAAATGAAAAATAATTCCTTTTTCCAGAATAATTGTATGGATATTCAGTACCATTTATTAACAAATAGTCTAATGAGTAAGTCTGTAAAGAATCATCTTTATTCAGAAAATCTATAAGTCTATGAAATCCATTTTCTAATTGAAAAACAAATGGATTAGCGTACTTAATCTTTCCATCAATATCATAAACTATTTCAGGGTTAGTAAAATCCACTAAATAAACATCATTTTCATAATCTGGTATTCCTCGTTTATCTCTTTTTATAAATATATTATAGGCATGAATATTATCAGCACTGTATGAATCCTCACCTATATTAGTCTGACCTTCCATGTGACCAAAAAGAAGTATGGTATCTAAATTAAAAAAGCTCATAATATTTTGTCCTACAATTGAACGCTCAGAACATAATGCATTACCACGATCTTTAAAATCACTTAATTTATGTTCTTCAATTGGTTTATAATAGTTACAAGCATCCTTAGCAATTAATTTGAACATGTCATCACGACTTACTTTGCAATTTTCATCATCGCCGAAATACATTGATAAGTAATCATAAATATAATTGATAAGATCAAACTCGTCAGAAATATCTTCATCACGTATACTTTTTATAAAGTCTTTAATATAAGAATCATCGTCTAAATAATAATATTTGCCACCATTAGTAATTTTTCCATTACTTAAATGATCGAAGCCATATACAATTTTAAAATTTTTAGGAAGATATCCTCTCACTTTATGAACATATTTGACAGCCCTAGTATTCGGATTTTGATCTAGTATGATTTCATCATTATTTATATCTAGACGGTATCCAACTAAATCAACACCTGAATTAACTTTTTTAAAATTTTCTTCTAAAGCGACAATTCTACTTTCAATAAATTCATCTAGTTCATCATCATTTAAAGTTTTTATGTAATTTAATAAATCCATTTTATCCCCTCACGCTTAAATAATACAATGTAATATTTTAATTCATTGTAGTGTTTTGTTCAATAAAAATAAATAAAAAATTAGATATTGAATAAATTTTATGTTTATGCTAATATTTATTTGTTGAGTTTCAATATACTTGGATTAAAACTTAACTAAATATTATTAATCAATAGGGGATTAGTTAAATGGTATAATAATGGTCTCCAAAACCACTGTT
>CADCQR010000001.1 GCA_902803685.1 uncultured Erysipelotrichaceae bacterium | reverse complement strand
TTCTATCAAAATTTGATTTTTTTATTAATATGGTGCCGATTAAAGGACTTGAACCTTCGACCTCCGCATTACGAATGCGCTGCTCTACCAACTGAGCTAAATCGGCATAACATTATTATACTACAAATATTGAAAATACAATACATAATTTATATTTTCTATTAGAAAAAAGGCAGACAAAATTAATTGTCGGCCTTAAATTTACAATCATTCATCTAAATCTTCTTCATAATCTAAGTCTATATAGCATTGATTAAGTTGGTTAAATTTTTCTCCTACTTTGGCTCCATCAGCCTCTTCTAGGACATACCAACCATTTCTAAATACTATTTCGAACGCTTCTCTTTGAAGTTTAGAAATTGAATCAAATTGTTTCTTTAATTCTTTATATAAATTATCATTACTAGCTTCCGTTAAGGCAACTGCGTAATTTTTAGTAAAATTTTTCAATGTTGTTAGTGTTAAGTTTATAATATCTTTGTCATTAAGTTCTATTCCTTTTGGTACTTCGACTTTAGTATTTTGTATTTTACTCATCACAGCCACCTCTTTCTAGAATTGTTAACAAATCTTGCATATTTGCATAAAATAATGCACTTGCTTTATCCAATAGTTTGCATACATCGTCTTGATTAGCAACATTGGCATGATCAACTGTACACTTATATGCGTTGTAATTCCAATTAAACATATCTGTTAGATAGTCTAAGTCCTTTCCACTAATCATATCTGGAACATTTTCATATTTTAAATCCATATTTTACCTCCCGATATTATTATTGTCATTTATAAAATTCTTATACTATTTTTTATATTATTATTACCAATCAAGTACAAACAATTGAAAATACATAGTGTTTTTGATAAAATAACTATCATTACGAGGTGATTATATGAAAAAATGTATAGTTTTATATTTCCATCACTTAAAATTTGATTGTTCTATCATTTAAATTCTTAGAAGATTGGAGTGATTAAAGCAAATGCAGAAAAGGAACTTATATTAAGAGAAAAGTTAGTAAAATTGGCATTATTGCAATATAACAAACTTTATAAACACGGGCAAAATGGTCCAGATAATTTTGATTGTGCGGGATTAGTCTGGTATATATACAATGAAATTTGTGATATAAATGTATATTCCAATGGATATGGATTATCAACTACAACAAAAATTATGACTAACCCTTATGGAAAACTTATTAAATATAATGAAAAGGATTCAAATAAAAATTTAAATATTATTGAACTAGGCGATATAGTATTTTTTCATAGGCAATCGTTAGAAGATATTGAACCTAAAAGAACTAATAAATATCCTGGGCACTGTGGAATTTATATAGGAAACAACTCTTTTATACACTGTTCTACATTAAAAGGAAAAGTGGACATTGACAATTTTTTACAAGGTGACTATTGGTATAATATTTTAGTTGCCAGTAAAGATATTATTTCTGATGAAATGGTACTAAGAAAAACAAGAAATTAAATTTTAATATATTATATATGGAATAAAAAGACTACTTCGCAATTGATAGTAGCCTTTTTTTATATTCATAAATTTATCTCTTTCTTAGCGACCTGGCGTTTGATATGTCATCATTTACCTTAGAATATATATTCATATTCCAGAATTTTCCATTAATGTAATATGATTGTACTCTAATTCCATTTAACTCAGCAACTTGTTCATGTAATCTTTTTGAAGGCATGTTAAAATCAAATACCGAACTAGTCACACTAGCAACACCCGTTGAAAATAAGGTATCATAAAAAGCTTTGATTACATTAGTTCCTAATCCTTGATGTTGTAAGGTAGGCGCAATTCCTATTTCTATTTCAACATTCTTTCCGTCGGCATTTGTCCTTAAAACATTGACATATCCAGAATAATTATCATTTTCGTCGAGAACAACGTACGTAATTTTAGCCAATGCTTTAGATAATCCATACCTACCATGACCATGTTGTAAGAAATACTTATCTTCACCAAGTGGAATAGTAAAATTATCCCTATCCTGCATTGCAGTTATATGACCATTTAGTACTTTGTTATAATCTATTTTTTCTTCTTCAAAGGCCGCTGGCGAAACTAACTTAAAGCCATCTGATAGAGCAACAGTCTTAGGCAATTCTTTATTACCAGTATCTAATGTATCGATAGAAATTGATTCATTATCTGGTATATAAATGCCATTTTGTTTTTTCATACCAGGGATATGTTGGTACATAAACCTCGACTCTACTTCATTACCATTTATAGCCCCATATGGAACCTTACCATAATAGTTCATGTTAGTATCTTTTAAAATAGACATCATATTTTTGTCACTACCATTTACAGATAGTGTCATATTATGAACTCTTGCTTTATGGGCATAACCAATATAATCATCAACTACATCAACTATATAACCAGCTAATTTGTCAACTATATCGCTACCTAAATCTTTATCTAAAAATATATTTAAGTTAGCTCTTTTATTTGACCAAATCAAATTACTTAGTCCAATTATTCCAATTGTTCTACCATTACTTTTTATTGTAAATGGCATTTGTAATTTTGGAATGGAATACTGATATTCATCTCTATACTTTGCCAAGTCACTTTCTGATACTCCTGGCACCAACAAATTATTAGGGACTATAATATTGCTTGGACTACTAACAATCTCTTGCGAACTCATCTCACGCCTATTGTTGGTCTGATAAATAAATTCATTAACCTGTTTTATTCTTAATGAATCATTCATAAATTTTTCAAATTCCTCAAGTACCTCCTTCATATTCTCTTGGCCTATATCTTTACCAACTTCAAATCTTATCGAAGCATCACCAAGGGTCACATCTACATCATATAAACCTATGTACCCTACATAATTGCCATTTTTATCCACTATTGCAGCTCTATAATTTATTTCCATACTTTTTATTATTTTATCAACTTCCTCATCAGTAAGCTCTGAATTATTTTTAATTAATTCTCTCGTAGTATCTAAGTATGAATCAAAACTTCCTATAAAATAGTTTTCTGTTTGCAATTTTGGTATAAAATCAGCGTTAATTTTTCCCATTATAAAACCACCCTTCTCTTAATCACTATAAATTTACATTACTTCAAGAATTATTGAAGAAATTTTAGAATCATGTATTTCCCGCTCTATTTTTATTTGCATGTTTTTAGCATTATTAAAATCAACGTTTCTTAATTTAGTTCTTTCGCTTAATAGTTTATCATTTATGTGCAGATAAACTATTAAATCGCAGTCTAATAAGACAGTTCCAAACATCGGAATACCTGGCTTTATTTGTAATTTAGTTCTGACTAATTCATCCATTTTATTACCAATTTCTTCTGTCCATGGAGTACTGCATACATATTCTGTTTCTTCTTTTGATAATAAAGGAAATATTTCTTTGTCCATGTCTAACCCAACTTTTATACTTTTTAACAGAGTTGTCTTTCCGGTGCATGTTGTTCCTAAAACGCAAATCCTTTTATCACTATTGTCTGAAAAAATCTGTAATAATTCTTCTAGTAAGGTCATATAACATCTCCATTATCTTCAGGAATACATAACGTGCTTATTATAACATAATTTAAGGTAATTATCAACTACTTGCCTTTATATTGTTTTGTTTAAGTGATAATAAGCTTTTTGACATCGAAATTATATCCGCCGATATTTCTTCTAACTTATTATCAACAATAACATAGTTCTTAATATCAATATGATCAATATTCATCATTTTTCTTAGTTCGTCTTGAATATAGTGCATTTGAATACAGTGAGGTGATTTATCAACGGTAGCAAAAATAATTTTATTTATTTTTCCAGTTCTCAACATACCGCCAATTTTAGTAACTGCCATATTTATATGCGTTTTTTCAAGGCACAACTCATATATATTCTCAGAAATCATTTGTAGTTGCTTAAAACCTTTTGGTTGCATATATTTTAAACAACTTCCTACTATTATTATAGTACTTTCTACGTCATAAATATTAGTTTCCATTACATCTCGCATAAATTAAATTCTCCTTCTACATATATTGATTCCATAATAGAAGTACTGTACATTATCTAAATTATTAGTATCACAAACTAATAATCAATATATAAGCAGTATTCTATAGATATCAATTAATTATTTCAACTCAGTTTCATTAGAAAAAGCAAACTGTATCTTAATTCACTCTCCATATACCCATAAAGTATTTTTGCTATTTAGTAAGAAATCATAATCATATTTTCATCAGGGTCTACTATTCCAAATTCAGTACTACCATAATCCGTACTTTTATATTCCATAAAGATTTTTATATTATTATCCGTCAATTTTCTATATAATTTTAAAATATCATCTTTTTCTTTATACTTAAACATAATCAAATTACTAGTTTTTGTCTTTTCAGGATACTCATTAAATTCATTACAAACTTCATTGTATTCTTCAAATATAATTTCACAATCGTCTTTTTTCATTTTTGCCCAAGTAATTGGGGGTACCATAAGTTTCAACTAGTTCAAAATCCAGATATTCTTTGTAAAAATTTATTGTTTTTTCTATATCATCAACTATCAATTCATTTATTATCCGTACAAGCCTCAAAGTAATCACCCTCCAACAATTATTAAAGTGTCTTTGTATAACAACTAATTTTTCTATTATTAAATTTTGAAATATTATAATGTACAAAATTTTGATTTTTAAGAATTTTGGGAATAATCACATCTTCTGAATTACAACATATAATGACCTCGTTTACTCCATTATCTTTCATTTTCTTTGTAACAGTTTCAATCACTTTTGTAGCATATCCTTTATTTCTTTTTGATGGTCTAATTCCTAAATTAATATGTCCCTTTATATTTTGCCCTAACGATTTTAATTTATCTCTTACTTCTACCATTCCTACCAGGGCTTTGTTATCAAAAATAAAATAAAAAATCCTAGCTTATAAAATAGTTTAGATTGTATTCAAATAGTTTTTCCATACTATAATCTTTTACAACTTTTAAAACTGCATTATAATCTAATTTTTCAACTAAATTACTACAATCATATTCAATAATACAAGGCACATATGGTCTACCATGTTTTGCCATTCTAATATCATTTCTTTATATTTATTTTCATGTTCTGGTAGTGGTCTAACTAACTTCAGCATATTTATTACCTACATTTCATTTTCTCATAAATCCCATAGTTGAAACTTACCAGTAATATCATTAACATCTTTAGTACTACCATATATAATCGCTCCTAAGTATTCTAATTCTTCGTTTTCTTTATTGCCAACAGATTCTACTAATTCTTCATCAGTTCTAGTTTCAAGCATATCTTTAGGATAATCCGCAACTAAGAGGTTTGGATTACTTTTTGCTAAATCTATTGCTTTTCTTAATTTTGCTGATTTTACCTTGGTTATTATAAATGGAAATTTACTAATTCCTAAATGACTTATGTTTGACTTATCCATAATTTCTTTCTTACCCATAATTTCAGCATCAGAATATTGTCCTATAGAAATAGCAAGATGGCCAATAACATTAAGTGCTATCTTAGGCTCCACGTTAGTAGCTATAATACCAACAATTTTTCTATCTTCATAATTCATATTTACTTCTCTCTTTCTCATTTTAATCAATATTTAAATTATATATATACGATAATTCTTTTAAATGCCTTTTACCTTCATCAAGCAAACTTTTTAAAAATGGCGTTGGTTCATATGTGTATTTTTTTATTCTAAGTGCCATTTTGGAAATTGTATATTGGAGCCGAAACAATTGAAATAAAGCATCAAAATTATCACACTTCTCAGTTTGACTGAAATATCCTTTTAAAAAAGTATTAATTCTTTCAGGATTAAAAAGAGACGCCCAACAGGTAATATCTTGAACTGGATGTCCACCAACACATTCATCCCAATCAACCACACCTGTAATAGTATCACTATCAGTTAATAAATTCCAGTCAGCAAAATCATTGTGTACTAAGAACGCATTATTCATTTGCAGTAATGGATTATTAGTAAATAGTGTTTTTATTTTTTCTACAGAATGTGAACTTAAAATATAATTTTTTATTAATATTTCTAAATTTTCATCTAAACATGCCGTTATAGATTCTTGTAGTGTTTTAAAGGTGCCAATTAGATTACCCTCCTTTGCTTTTTTATTTTGAAAGGACCCAAATCCATCTACTTTAATTTTATTAATATTGGCCAATGTTTTTCCAATATCATATACCGATTGTTATTCTACTTTATAAACTTCAAAATAATCAACATTATATAATTTGTGTATATCTTCTGTTCCCATAACTACCATTTTATTATTTTCTAATCCCAATACTTTTAACAAAGACTCTACGGTATACCCTTCTTCTTCAAGGTACTCTATATCAATTTCTAAGAATGGGGGAATCTTTGGAAATTTATCAATATCAAAATCAATCTTACCTAGTTCATATGAAATTCTTGGTGCTTTTACTTTACATATTGGATTCAAACCTAATTGATGAAAAAAATCCATAGTTTCTTTCAATCTGCTTGTCTTAAACTTTATGCCAGCTTTTTCTTCTGGTTTACTTTGATTGACATGCATAGTAACTTTTATCTTTTCTTCTTCAGTAACCCTTATCAATTTATCTTCGACATTTAAAAAATGTCTATCCTTAGTATCTAAGGCAGTAATTGTCCTAACATCGTCATATACTTTTTTTGCGCCTATTGATTCCAATTTTTTAATTAATTCTTCAACATTAACATCTAAAATTTTTATCTCATGTTCTTTATATTCACTTATATTTTCTATAAACATTGTTCCTCCTATTAAACTATGTTCTCTCACTTGCGTTATTATAGCACTAAATCAATCATAAAATCAATTTATTTCAATATTACTTAATTTGATTTCTTTCTTTTTTTATATTCTTTACTATTTCATTAAAATGCTCTTTATTTTCTTTAGTATACCCCAATTTAATAGCAGAGTTTTTACTGATAATTTTATCCCATATTTCTTGATAAGTTAAACGGCTTTTCTCTGTCCAATAAATATCATTAGCAAACATTGATATTTTAGCATCCTTAGTTAATATGTTTATTGATTTATTTATTGGGATTCCATTATAACTACCCTCGTAACTATACATCCATAAAATATCACTATATTTATAATAGAAAACTCTTCCAGCTAAAACTATTATATAATTAGGTGTTAAATAAATATTGTTCCTATTATAATAATGTGAATCGCGATTATTCATTTCACTATCTAATAGTTGCTTATCTATGTCATTTATTTTCTTTAAACTCGATAAAAACATCATCCCAACTAAACCTAAAATAATGCCAGAGAATAACATTACAGCACTTGCGGTTATACCTATAGCCATGTATAAATCATATTTTGAAGAAATTTCTGATGTTTGATCTAAATAATTTCTTCCAAACACCATGTAGAAATTATCTTGTGTCAACGGTTCTTCCCCTTCTTCTAGAGAATAATTATAATCTTCAATAGCAATCTCTTTTAAACTATCATCAATCGTGAAAGTAGATCCATTAATTTTAGCAGGCTTTTTCTTTAAGTCCTGTCTTGAAAGTTCTAAGCCTTTCTTCTTACTAAGATAAACAATATAATAATGATTTCCATCAGATACATAATAATATGCACTAGTTTTATCCCCATAAGTAGCAAAAGCCTCTGATATCCAAGTAATATTTAAATAGGCCTTTTGTAATGTTTTTTCACTTAAGCAAATCTTATTAAAGTTTTTAAGTTTCTTTTCATCTTTTTCATACTGTATATTTGCTAAAGAAATAAATAAAATTAAAACAGCAAAAGAGCCTACTAGTAAGCTAAAGCCTACTGCTGCTAATATTTTATTAGTTTTGATAATCTTTATAATATTTTCATTCTTAAACTTCATATTATACACCTCACATTTATTTTATCAGATTAATAATTAAAAAGGAAATAATATAAATATTTATAAAAAATAGTTAGTACAAAATGACTAACTATATTAAAACATGTTTCTATTTTTTTCATAAGTTTTAACTTCATTACCAGGATTATCATAAATATTTTGATAAAACTCTTCATTATAACTGTGAGAACCGATTTCTTTTGGATTATCCATATACCAATCTCTAGCATCTGATTCAGTCGCAGTTTTAATTGGTTTTAAACCGTCATACCCATAAAACGTATACAAAGTTTCCTCACCAACATCAACACCTATCAAGTGATATTCTCCATAATTTTCAAATACAATTATATAGTCATGTTTAGGGCTTTGCTCATTGGCAGTAAGATTCCATATATATGTATCAGGATCTGCAATACAGTTCTTTTCTTCACAATAATCCTCGATTACCACCTTATCTCCTACCATTGCCAGAAAATAGCCATTAAAAGAACAAAGTTCCATGCCATTTTCATCTAGCACTGTTATATTTGGACATTTACTCGTAAGCTTACCGCTTGAATCACGTCTTAAATTAGTGCCAACAAAATAAGGATATTCTCTATCTGTTTTTACTTTTCTAAGTGCATCACTATTTTCATCTTCAGGATATGCATATTTATAATGACTCAGTTTAATAATGTTATCAAAATTATTAGATAGTCTTTTCCCATTTTCATCTGATAAATACACTTTATAATCACTAACTTCTAAATCGTCAGGATGAGAGCCATCAGACAATAATATGCCACGCTTTGTTCCGTTAATATGATATACCATCTTAGCCTCTGACTCTAATGGATACGTTGGCTCTTCAAACGATTCCAAGCTTGAGCAATCTATTGGTTCATCAAGATTTTCTTGTTCTTCTAATTGAACTGATGAAACCACAGGTTTTGAATTGTTTTGAGATGTTACTTTCGAATTGCAAAATTTCGGTAAAAATGCAATGCCAAGTATAAGTGCCGAATATAAAGCAACAGTTGCTTTTAAATTTTTCATATTTCTTCCCCCTTTTTAATGTGCTAATTATACTATAATTTTGTTATTTCGTCAATGTTGTTAGCAACTGATAACAATTTATATTCAAATTGAATAAGGCTATTTTTTATTATATCAGGTTTTATTTTAAGATAATTATTGAAAATCTAACGCTTATCTATCAATTTATTTATGTTGAATAACCTTTGGCATTTCTTCGCTTATTGGCATATCATCTGTAGCTAGTAGCACTTCTTGTTCGAAGAATTTACATATCTCTAACGTACTGTCAAATTCATGCACCAATGCATTGCGAAACATATCTATACTAGCCATGTAATAATTAATTGGTACGTTTTGTTGTACTGATAGATGTCGTCTATAGTCATCATTTTTCTCCTCGGCAGCTTCTTTTGCTGAGTCATAAGTATCAAATAAATCTGTAACTATACTAATTGGGCAAATACTTCCGCTGGCAGCAACTCTGGGGGCTTCTGCTTTTCCAACATTTGGCGAACCTTTTGCTATTGTTTTTTTAAATTCGCCTATATCACTGAATGGAAAAACAACTTTATAAATTTTTTTATTACTCCCATCAGCATAATATACTGTGCTACTTTCAATAACATAACATTTTGAAGCTATAAAGCCTTGAGTTACGTCTGCATATCCAACAGACCAACCACCTTTTTCCTTTAATTCTAATACGGCATATTTAATCGGATAATTAAGTTCTTTCTTCATATTTTATTTTCCCCCAATACAACTATTTTTATCATAAAAGTGATTTTATAAAAAATATTTTTAAAAATCATTTGAGTAAATACATCACTTAATAAAAAAAACATATTTTCATATAAAAATACTTATTCATATTAATTTTAACAAAAAAATAACAAAAGTGGCAATATCTTTTAATTTATAGTTATGTGAAATTCCATTTGAAATAACTTTTCTTTGTTCTATAGTTAAATGTTTCCAATCTTTCAT